>CAYXPD010000052.1:0-4203 GCA_964466995.1 uncultured Thermoplasmata archaeon
AGATCGGTGCTGACGGAAGCTAGTCCATCTCTTACCTCGATATCGTACTTCCTCTTCAAAAGATATAATTTTCCCGCTTCACCCCCCATCTTGAAGACCGGAGTTAAGTTATTCATCGCCTGTCCTACTAGCTGGATCTTGAATAGATCACTAAAAGTAACTTCAGGATTATTCTTTCTGACGAAAATACCCCATCTAACCGACCAAAGGAAGATGCTGAGTACTATGAGTCCTATGACGAGGATATAATAATACGGGTCCATCTCAGAGATAGACATTATTATCTGGTCAAACCCTACTATGGAGTAAACGACGATGACCAACACTATGCCTATCGTGATGAGCCCAAAGAACTGCCAAATCTTTTTCTCCATTGTTCTCGGGATGATAGAGTGCTTGTTTAAAAACTTTTATCAACTTTTATTTGAAAAAAAACCGGATCATCGTCGAAGTTGGAACTTTGTCAGCTGAACTTCAAAAGATCTGATGAAAAATAAAAGAAAGGGTTTTCGCGGGAATCTTCTAGAAATCTTCTTCACCGAATATATCCTCTTCCTCATCTTCCTCGAACATCTCTTCTTCGTCTTCCCCGAAGATGTCTTCTTCTTCACTGCCTATCTTTTCCTCTTCTTCTTCGATCATCTCTTCATCCGTGCCTGAACCAGGTCCTTCTCTGTAGTCTTCAGAAGGCCATACGAATCCTCCTAGTATACCTGCTATCAGACCGACCGGCCAGCTGATGAGCCTTGCTGTTACGACCTGTTCTTCCAAGCCGGTGAATACCCATAAGGCAGTGAACAACAGACCTACTATCATGGTGAATATCACTGCATTCTTCGAGTATCTCTTCCATCCTATGAATATCAACGTCATCACTGGACCGTAGACACCGGCGAGACCTGCCCAGCCCCATCCGACGACTTCGTAGATCAATTCCTGTGTACTGAGGATCAGGACTAGACCTAAAACAGCTATAGCGGCAGTGGTAAGCCTAGATATCAGCACCTTTCTCTTTTCAGAAATTTCGATGTCTTTCTTGAACACCTTGGCATAAAGATCTTCTGCCCAACCGGAACTCGCTACAGCCAGCTGAGAATCTGCGGTAGACATCATCGCCGCTAAAGCGCCTGCTAGTAGTAATCCAGCTAACCAGCCTGGAGTGTGTTCAAGCACCATGTAGGGTAATGTCATCTCTGAGTCATCAATCAGATCTTGTGGTGCACCATGTAGGACCCTGGCCAATATACCTATCAGGAATGCGCCTATAGAAGTAAGGAGCCCCCAAACGAAAGCTACTGCCATGCCCTTCTTCCTGTCGGATTCATTCCTCAAAGCCATCATCCTCACGAAGATGTGAGGTTGACCGCCTAGATAACCCCATATCCAGCTCATGTTCACTCCGAAAAGAAGTGCAACGCCAGCACCTGTTTCACCACCGAACCATGAATCGATTTCCGTTCCTTCATATACGACTCCGTCTAATTCTCCCATTATAGATATGTCGGGATCGGCTACAACGAGTCCCAACAAGATCAGGGGCAGGATGATCAGTGTGACCACCATCATCAGGGCCTGCACGGCATCTGTATAACTCGCTGTCAGCATTGCTCCAGCTACTGCGATGTAGCCAACAACAGCAGCAACGATCAAAGTACCATATAACGGGTCTAAACCGAAAGTTTGGTCTAAGACTGTACCGCCGGCTCCGAACTGCGATCCTACGTAGGGTATGTAGAAAAGGAAAACGACAAGCGCACCCACTATCCGTATGCCGTCAGCTCCGCCAGGGAACCTCTTCGCTATGTAGTCATTGGGAGTTATAGCTCCTGTTCTTCTCTTCTCATCCATGAACTTCTTAGAATAAAATATCCACTGTAGTACCATACCTGCTCCAGTACCTATTAAAATCCAGATGGCACTTAACCCTGTTGACCAGGCCATCGCCGGCATACCGATAAGAAGCCACGCAGACATATCTGTAGAACGTTCGGAAAGAGCTAGAACCCATCCAGGTATCTGGTAACCTCCGATATAATAGTCGTCAGTGGTTTTGACTTTCTTTCCAGACCACCAGCCAATATAGAAGATCACTATAAGATATCCCACGAGAGGGATCATCACGTCCCATCTTGGTTCTATCATTTTTTCACCCCCTTAATCGGTTTTTCAACCAAATAAGGTGATAAGTGTCTATATAAACATTAAAATATATAAGATTTTCGTAGAAAACACTGAACATCCCTTGAAAAAGTCAATACTTGGTTAGATTCATAGTAAACGTTCGAAACTAACTAGACCCGCGAAAGCTACCACTGAAAGAACGATCAGTCCGTGTGTATAAGCTCCGGTCAAAGCGATAACGATTCCCACACTCACTGGGCCCATTACTCCAAAGGTGTTCGCTATCCCGTTCATCAGTCCTGTAGCGGAACCCAGTTGCTTTCCCTCAATGCTGTTCTGGAGCTTGGTGAAGAACAGAGGTGGGGCTAACTGGCCTGTAAGGAATACGAGGAAGAGTAAAAATATAGCCATCCCAGCTCCTTGAACAGGTGCAAAGCTGAGTATGATTATCATGAGTCCGGAAGTCAAGAGAGAGAACATTATTATACTGTCAGTGTTCCCTTTCAAGTCGCTCACCCATGAACCTATCAACATCCCCAAGATCGATCCTAGGTAGGGAATAGCTGCAAGATAAGCATTGTCACCTAGAGTTAATCCCGTGGTCTGTTCAAGATAAGAGGGAATCCACAAAGAAGTGCCCCAGAATACTGTATTCACTGCGGTGAAACCGACAGTTATCTGCTGGAAATCTCTGTCTTTCAACAGTCTTTTGAATGCCTTTAACATCTCGACATCATTGCCCGTATTTCTGTTTTCGTTTACTCTCTCTTCCGAAGGTGCATCCTCTATGAATAGGAATATCGGGATTATCAGCAAAAAACCGAAAAGAGCGATCAGGTAAAAAGAATATCGCCATCCCAAGATATGTATGATAGGCCCCATCAATATAGGTGAAATCACTATCCCTAACGGTGCGCCCACCATGAATATCGAGTTCGCTCTCCCTCTAGTCCCTCTACTGAACCATCCCGCTATCACTTTCGTCGCGATCGGATACATGACGCCTTGGGAGAGTCCTAAAAGTAGGCGCGAAAGGAGGAATAGGACGTAGTTATGACCGAAAAAAGCACCTAAAAAGACCGCTATCGAACATCCAGTCATCGAACCGACCAGTATTATCTTAGGGCCGTATTTGTCTATGTTAGGACTGAAGAATATGTTTGAAAAGCCGTAAGGAACGAGAAAGATTCCCATGAGAACTCCTCCGAGGAAGCCCTGCTCGGCTCTCGACCATACCAGTTCTTCTCCGATCTCTTCTAACGCAACTGAGGTGCTCAGCCTTCCCATGAAAGCGATCAAAATAGTTAGGAAAAGCAGCGCTAGTATCAACCACTTGTATTTGGAAGGTAGTTCGAGACTGAATCTATCTCTCAGTGAGTTCATGTTGAGTCGGAGTTTAGCTGCCTACTGTTTAATTTTTTGGTTCTATATCTATTTAAGATATCTTTGTATAACAGAGAAAAGAAATTTAAAGAAAGGTCTTATTTCGTTCTTCGTTCGTTGGTTTTGAAGTCTTTCGTTTCAAATTTGGTGGTCTCGTTAAATGTCTTCCGATGATAGATCCATAAGGACCCAGGATAACCGGCTGGTTGAAGCTTTGCCCAAGCTACTCGCAAGACTAGGTATTTTAGATCAAAAGAGGGGAACGGAAGCGTTCAGTCTGGCCTGGCCGGTGATTTTGACCGGAGGTCTCAGAGTCGGTTTACGTTTAACAGATTTTCTCATGGTCGGCTTCGCTATAGGCGCTGCTGGAGTCGCTGCACTAGGTTTCGGCTTCCAGTTCTTCTTCATCGGCTTCGCTCTTTCTCTAGCTGTATCTAGTGGAACTATAAGCCTAGTATCTCAACATCACGGCGCTGGAGAATATGAAAAAGCAGATTTTGTTATCAAACAATCTGTTTGGCTAGCTGTATTGATTTCCCTGCCGTTGATGCTCGTCACATGGTTACACGCTGAAGGGATGATCGGTCTTCTGAGTTCTGACCCTGAAGTTATAGATCTAGGTGGAGCTTACCTTCGGGTATTGATGATAGGTCTGTTGTTCCGCTTCTTTTCCATGATCGCCGCAAGAGGTTTTGCTGG
>CAYXPD010000052.1:4213-6710 GCA_964466995.1 uncultured Thermoplasmata archaeon
AGCGCGCTAGGCGTTCCATTCAACGTCGTTCTGAATTGGTTATTGATCTTCGGTATAGGGATCTTTCCTGAGTACGGTATCGTTGGAGCGGCTTTAGGGACCTTGATTACCAATATCTCCATGGCAGTTATTTTCTTCGCGCTGCTCTTTTCCAACGATTACAATGTCAGTTTCAAATTGAGTGGAAAACAATGGGATACTTCAGTAGTTAAAAAACTCTTTTCCGTTTCACTTCCCCTCTTAGGTATGAGGATGGCTAGGACTTTAGGTCAATTTCCGTTCCTATGGATGCTGGACGGCTTTGGGACAGGTGTAGTCGCTGCATATCAGGTCGGTAGAAGAGTGGAGTTGTTCGCGATGGAACCCGCTTGGGGTTTCGGAACCGCATCGAGCACTCTAGTCGGTCAATCTTTAGGAGCGGAAAAAGAAGAGGAGGCGGAACTGTACGGATGGGACACTTTGAAGATCTCGATTTCTGTTATGTTACCTATCGGCTTCGTATTGGCTCTATTTGCAGGACCTATATCTGGTTTATTCAGTGATGAGCCTGATGTTATCTTCTTGAGCACTCGCTTCATCTACATAAACGCTATCGGAGTTTTAGGCTACGCGATAAACAGGATAATGAGAGGGGCTTTGAGAGGCGCTGGAGATACGAGGTGGCCTTTTTATGGTAATCTGCTGGGCATCTACGGTTGGCTTCTGCCCGTTTCTTACATCTTCGGGATGGTTCTAAATTACGGTCTGATCGCTATCTTCGTAGCTATTCTCGGCGGTTTCTTTATCCCTGCGTTTGTAAATTTGATACGATTCAAGACTGGAAAATGGAAAGCGGTCAGTAGAAAGCTGAGAGGTGTGGGATGAAAATTTAAAATTTCAAGTTATCAGGAATTCAAGCGATAACCAGAAGAAAAAGATCGTAATCATACCGAGAACGAAATACAGGGGTTCTCCTTCTCTCTCCTTAGGTAGAATATCTCTGCTTACCAGGAATAAAAGTATACCCAAAGCGAATGCCAAGATAGCCTTCTCTATATCTTCGCTGACATCTAATAGAATACCGGCGATCGTTCCTATCAATATTGAACTGGATAGAAGATAGCGATCGAAATCACTTCCGGAGATCTTGTGCAGGCCCTCCAAAGCCATCGTTGAAGACACAGTGTGGATAAAGAAAGGTACGATAGTCAGAAATCCGAGTATAGGTCTCAAACTTACTACGGTAACGAGTATGAATCCCTTTATGGAATGGTCTATGAAGAAGCCGAGCAGGTGCAGATGATACAGGTCCTCTTCCAAAGTGTCTTCGTCTTTGACGTGCTGGTAAAGGTACTTCTCTGAAAGGAAAAAAACTGCGAATCCAGCAAGTATCAAAGGATAAACGTGGTGATATGAATTACCTTCGACAACGTGAGGCAGGAAGACCAAAAATACTGTAGCTAGGAGTGAACCCGCGCCGAAACTCAACCATCTCATGTGCCCCTCTCCTACGAACCTGGACAGAGTTCTATACCTGAGATGTATGGAACATAGCAGTAGAGCGAACAGTATCAAGATCAACTCAGACAATCCAACCTTCATCGTTATTTTAATGGTGATACAATATAGATAAATTTAACTCAAAAATAAGGACTAATAAATACATCCCGAGTTATCTCTAGCAGTGAACTAATCCTCATCTAATCCTAACCAAGAAGTAATCTTCTCCACGTTATGCATCAAGATAGTACCGAGTATACTCATTACAAGCACGTAAGAGACTGCAAAAGCAGGTATGGTCTCCGTAATCAGAGGTACATCATAAATCCCTACGGCCTCGGAAGCTAGTGCAGCTATGATAAGTGAAAATTCCCCTCTTGTAATCATCCCTATGCCAGCTTTAGTGGAACTCTCTGGACCCATCTTGAAGAACTTAGTACCGTAATACATTGTAAAAAACTTGTAGATGCTAGACGCTATCACTACCAGAATCAATAGGGTTCCAACCCCTCTGAAAAGCACTGGGTCTGTTTCCATTCCGAGCCAAAAGAAGAAGATGCCTCCAAATAGGTATCGTTCGGAGTAGAGATGTTTTTGAAGGTTAGATAGATGATCTGAGCCTGCGAAGGCTACGCCTACTAAAAAAGCCGCGACGGCCTCACTCAATCCTAATGCGACCGCTATTCCAGCTACAAGTCCGATTAAACCGATCGCTCTGAGAACAAAAATCTCGTCTGATTCAGTGTCTAGTATTTTGTTGAAAAATTCAGGTTTGAAGATCATTATACTTACAAGAACTATAACAAAAAGAATCGCTATCCCTATATCTATAACTACTTGTGTCAAATCACTCCCATTACCTACAAGCACAGAAGACATCATGGCTAGATAGAATATAATCACCATGTCTTCAAAAATTAGTCCTCCCAACATGCGATCCGCTGCAGGCGTAGATTCCCATCCTAGATCCATAATAGATTTGCTTATGACAGCGCTAGATGATATGTAAACTATACCT
>CAYXPD010000053.1:0-6665 GCA_964466995.1 uncultured Thermoplasmata archaeon
TCCCCACAGGCCCGCTTTTTAAGGGATGAGAACCCTTTGGTTCGTGAACAAAATTTTTTTAATTTTGTGAGCTGTTGGAATCTGTGATTCCGACTATGATCCCCACAGACCCGCTACTTATCGATTTGTAATTTTTCCATAAAGAAAAGTCAGAAAAGGGATTTTCGTTTTACTTTTTTCCAATATTTAGCAATTCATCCTTCTTGTTGATAGCCATCCCTATGGATAGTATAGATAAGACCAAGATAGAACCACATGCAGAACCTTCTTCATCTTCCTTTTCGAAGTGGGCAGTGACCGTTTTATTTTCGCCTATTACTGTTATATTTATCTCTTCGCCTTCTTCGTCTTCAGGTACGTCTCCTGTCCATCCATCGAAGTACCAACCTTGATCTGGAGTCGCCTCTACGGTGATCTCTTCTCCGTCGTAATAAATGTGGGTCCCTTCTTCTGGATCAGTACGACCCGCTCCTTCTATATTTATAGTGAGATTATATTGTAATCGACCACCATCAGTGATATTCCAATCAAACTCTTTGATGATATATTCTCTAGCATCTACAGCTTCATGACTGAATTGCGATTCACCAGCGTGGAACGTCACCTCGTCTTGGAGATCCAATTGAGACCAACCGATAAGTAATGAGTCGTAATTGTGTGATGATAATATGACTCTTTCAAACATCCGTCTCATGTCCGTAACACTGGAGACATTCCAGTCACCTATATCCTGATCGAACGATTCAGTCCCATAGAACATAGAACTCATATCTGTAACACTAGAAACATCCCAATCGCCAATATCCTGGTCGAACGACTCGGCATCATAGAACATCCGTCTCATGTCCATAACGCTGGAGACATCCCAATCGCCAATATCCTGGTCGAACGACCCGGCACCGTCGAACATGCTATTCATGTCCGTAACGCTGGAGACATCCCAATCGGTAATATCCTGGTCGAACGACCCGGCGCCGTCGAACATACTATTCATGTCCGTAACACCAGACACGTCCCAATTGTTCATATTTCCGACATCTCCAAGATTTTCGCAGTTTCTAAAGGTTTCTCTTAGATTGGTTGTTCCGTTTAGATCCGGAGCGTCGATCGCAGTCAGTTCTAAATTATGACAGCCGTAGAAGTGACCTCCTGAATTGCCAAACTGTAGAGGACCCCATGCGGATATTTCTATGATCTTCAATCGATCTCCGCCGTTATTGAATCGCCAACCCTCGATGGTTCCTGATATATATACAGTGTAGATTCCAGGTTCATCATAAGTGTGGATGGTTTCTGGCTGATCCCACTCAGTGATATGGTCGCTTGTTCCATCGCCCCATTCCACAGTGAAATCGTAGTTTCCGTCCTCTTCTAGGGGCAATTGAATCTGATCTGAATCGCTCACACCTGAATTTTCAGTATTCCACTTAGAAATAAATCGAGAAGATTCTAACGTGTCGTTGTCTTCTTCAATATCTTTCTCTCCACTAGAGATTTCATTTTCTCCGCCTATATCTCTTCCGCTTGATATCTGCAATCCGCCGAGAAAGAGAAAAAGTGCGATAGTGATAACAAGTAATTTATTTTTCATGGTTGATCACTCTGTTTGATGTCTAACCTATTGATTGAGAGGTTAAAATATCTTACTAATATTGTAGATTTGTAAGAGAATGAACTTCTTTTTATCAGTTATGGAGTGAACAATAAAAAGATAGTTCCAAAAATTCACATTAACCGATCAAGTGTGTATCATCTTCAAACGTTTGGCTAAACACTTTCGAGAAGATATTTACATCCCTGTATTAGTTATCTCTTTTCTTTTTGTTCGTCAAATCTTTGATCAGACCGATATCGTGGTGATTTTCTATTTCTCCAAATCATCACTAACACTATCGCGATCACGATCCCGATTATTATAGGTATTATAAACCACCAATAATTGAAGGAGGTAGTTTCCTCTTCTTCCTCGTCCTTTTCATCATCTTCTTCTTCAAACTCATCATCTTTTTCGAAGTGGGCTGTGATCTCCTTGTCTTCATCCATGATTATCTTTATCTCTTCTCCGGTCTCGTCCGTGCCGGTCCACTCCTCGAACTCCCAATCTTCTTCTGGTTCGACAGTAACGATTACCTCAGTTCCTTCTTCATAAACTCCGTCGGATGGATCCAAATTTACTGTGCCTTCTCCTTCGACTTCTACCGTTAATTCATATCCCTGGATTTTTTCCGTAATCTCATTGAAATAGGGATATCCATCGTTTGTCAAGCCTAGTTCGTCTATGTTCCAGATATCCCTTTCCCCTTCATCATCGTATGGATCATCTACAAAATCCCAAGGCTGTTCAAGTCCTTCGGTAGAAGTATCTGTATAGGTAGCTAACTCTCTCATTTCTGAACTATCTTTGCCTGTACCACCCTCGCTGGTTTCAGTACCGGAGGTTTCCGTATCCCAGAATGAGTTAGAGATAGCATCTTCCTCATTGTCATCTGAATTGCTTCCTATGAGTCCACCTGTATTCCAATCACCGTCCACGGAACCTGTAGAATATGAGTTTTCTATTGTTCCGATAGAGTTAGATCCTACGAGTCCGCCTACATTCCAATCCGCACTCACGTCGCCGGTAGCATATGAGTTCCTAATGTAGCCTTGGACACCCCATTCGCCGTTCCTTCCGATCAGTCCGCCAACGGAACTAGACAAATCACCATCGGTACTAACATCACCGGTAGCATAAGAGATATTTACAGAACCAGTGTTGGAGCCGATGAGTCCACCTGCTCCTCCTGTTCCTCTGACTTTGCCCACTGAATACGATCTTTCGACTGTACCATTATCGTTTTCTCCCACAAGTCCGCCTAGTCGGCTTCCCCCAGTGACCTCACAATCTGTACGTGAATTCAAAATCGAACCGGAATTCGATCCGACGAGTCCACCAGCTTTCCAAAAGTCTACATCAACCTCACCAGTAGCATAGGAGTTCAAGACCGTGCCGTGATTCGATCCGACGAGTCCACCAACATTTCTATCTCCTGTGACGTCTACATCAGCAAGTTCTAGATCGGTGACTTCTGCTCCCTCGTCGAGCCTGCCGAAAAGTCCTACATCGCTAGCATGCGGACGGAAGATGTAAAGATCCTCTATCTCGTTACCGTTTCCATCGAAAGTACCATTAAATCCGCTCCAACCATTTCCTATGGGATCCCATCCGACAATTACGTTTTCATAAGTCACATAAATATAACTTTCTAGAGTATCTTCTTCTAATATTATCTGGTCATCTTCCACCGTAAATTCTATAGAATTTCCATCCTCATCTTCCACAGATAGAACTGAATCAAAATCTTCGTCATCGAAATAGATATCTATCGTATCGTTTTTGCTCCAAGTTTCATTCCATCCAGCATATTCACTGATTTCATAGTCTACTGTCTTGAATCCATAATCATCATAACCTTCTGCATTATCGCCGAGATCATTCATCAGAGTGAAATCACCTTCGGGATCGTGTCTTGAGATGTACAGATCCTTCCAATCTCGTATTTCATATCGTATATCACCAAAATTTGCAGTCAAACTCTTATTTTCGTCCATGGTGATTGTATTGGTCTTTTCTTCAGATTCCAAGTCGCCGGTCCAATTGATCAAGTAAGAATCTTTATATGACGAAGCTTCCAGTATTATCTTTCCATGTTCATAATATGTATGGGTGTCTTCTGAAGGTTCAGTCTCTCCTCCACCTTCTATATCGATTGTAAGATCACGAGTCTGTTCTGTCTCTTTTATATACCAAGTAGGATCTGATCCACCTTCCTCCCAGGAGAGCAACGGTTTATCTCTTTCAGTATTTACCATCTCTATAGCCCATCCGACTGTTTCGAAAGTGCTTATCGAACCAAATTCATCATCATCTAAAGGTAGACTTTCGTATTGTCCTGCACTGCATCTAGGCATCTCTTCGTGGTAAAAAGAGTCGGTAACATCTCCATAATTAGAAGCAGTCAACCCACCTAGTTGGGATTCTCCACTCACATCGCCTGCAGCATAGGAATTTGTAACGGTCCCTTCACGATTGTATCCCACTAGTCCTCCTATCCGGTTCCCTCCGTTAACCTTACTAGTAGTATATGAATTTAATATGATCCCTTCATTTTCGTTAATTCCTATGACTCCTCCTACATTCCAATTTCCATTTACTTTACCCGTATTGTAAGTGCTTTCAATTGTTCCGTTATTGGTACCCACGAGTCCACCTACAACTGCATCTCCTGTCACATTAGCATCACCGAATCCTAAGTTATTGACTTCACCATCACTACCAGTTGCAGCAAAAAGTCCGATATGATTCGTTTTTGGGCGATTGATGTAAAGATCCCTTATCTCATGTCCGTCTCCGTTGAAGGTACCTGTAAATGGGTTTTTAATTCCATCTTCATCAAAGTCAAAATCACCTATCGGATCCCAACCAACTTTATAATTTTCATAGATCACATAAATATAACTTTCTAGAGTATCTTCTTCTATTATTATCTGGTCATCTTCCACTCTAAATTCTATAGAATTTCCATCACCATCTTCGACTGAGAGAACTGAATCAAAATATTCCTCATCAAAGTGTATATCTATCGTATCGTTTTCCTGCCACGTTTCTCTCCATCCAGCGTACTCCTCGACTTCGTAGTTTTCCGTTTTGTTGACGTGTTCATCATAACCCGATGTATTTTCATCTAGATCGTTCATCAGAATATAGTCATTTGTTAGATTCTTCCGCGTACTGTTAAGATCGTTCCAATCGTATATCTCGATTGGATCATCTTGACTGACGATTTCTTGCTCTAAAGAAGTGCTATCATTTTCTCTTGCCTCGATAACTTCTTCTATACTTTCGTCTCTTTCAACTGCTCCACTTTCTGCGGTTATAAGCACACCGCTGAAGAGTAGAGAAAAACATATCATATACACGAGCATTTTCCTCTTCATATCTAGACATCCTCTTATATGTTAAATTTTGAAAAGTACGAAAATTCACATGCCCATATGGTAAGATTTTACGATTTCTTTCAAAATAGGTTCTCTACAAAATCTTCTGTAAGAGCATTACTTGGAAGTAATATGTATCTCCCTTTTACACCAACGCCGTGGGCGTCTAGTATCACTTCAGATATCATCGCATTGTTTTCGACATTTTCTGAATAGTTCAAAAGGTTATCCAAATAGACTCCTATCATGTCATGTTCTAATTCTGGTGGTGTGTGCATTATAGGGATATTAAAATAATCTCCTAATTCAGCTAAAAAGTTCCCAAGTAGGATGTTCCCGATCTCTCTCAGGGCACTTCTTTCGTCTTCTCCCAGTTCTTCAGATTCACCGTCATTTTTGCCCAGCAGTTCTGCTGAAAGTTTAACAGCGCTTGACTCATCCATAACAAAAAGGGATATCCCACCATCTCCTTCTTTAAGCTCAGAATAGATAATGACCCCTAAGATCTCTTTTTCTATTTCTTTTTCAACCAAGTTTATCGGATTTGTATACATATTGAGTATATCTGTCTGTACCGAAGTTCCTACCATTTTGGAGATAGACTCTCCGGATTTACGTGCGGCTGTTTCAAGAATCTCTTCTAAAAGGAAGAGATTGTCCTCGTTCAGCTCTATCATGGGTCCTTCTTTTTGTTCGCTTTCCATAATTTATCTCCAGCAGAAGAGAAATAAAATGGAATTATATATGGGTTTCCCACAAATATCTATATGAAGTTACCCCTGCTTTCTATTATCGTTTATAATAATCGTACAATATTTGAAGGATGAATATCTCTTCTCTGGTCAATGATTGTCGAGCATCCTTAGGACCTATCTGCTAAAAAGAAGTCAAAATGAGGATCCCTCTTTATATAAACTCAACCAGTCGTTCTTCGGCATATAATATGGACTTCAGTTAAGACTTCCCTCATATCTTCATTGGATTTGAATCTACCCATTATTCACAGAGTTAAAATATGATGTTTACAAATTTATATAACTTTGACCATTTTTTGAATCTTAGATATACCAACACCAACTTAAAATAACCGTACTAAATAATCTATATCGATGAATAACAGGGTAATACTTGGAAAGGACAACTTCGACCTAGAAGAGTTTAGGGAAAAGATGATCTACGACGATACGGATGCAGTAGTGACCTCTATAGAGCTGGCGAGAGATAAAAGGAAAGGAATCAAATTGGAATCTGTAGAAATCGAATCTTATGGAAGTCCTACTAGAAACAGTATGGAGAAGATCAAAGACGTCGTAAGGAAGCGATTTGATATCAGTAACATAGTGATCATACAGAGAGTCGGGAAGTTCATACCTGGAGAAAACATCACGGGTATCTTGATCAGCGCGCCCGAAAGAGGGGAAGCCCTCGAAGCCCTAGCCATGGCCCTAGACATGTTTGAAACGCATGTTCCTATCAAAAAGAGAGTAACGACCGTAGATGGTAGAGAGTATTGGATCAAGAGAGCGGACGAGGTAATGAACCTATACGGTCAGGTGGCTGAAGGTATATAGATTAGTATTTTCACTTTGGGATATCTTCTGATGATTCATTCAACTTTTTTTCTACAACCTCTGTATCTGGCTCAGTCTTATCCTTTTTTTTCTCAAATTCCTCGTAATAGCTTCTCA
>CAYXPD010000054.1:0-6649 GCA_964466995.1 uncultured Thermoplasmata archaeon
AGGGGATCTTCAAAAATCCATTAGCCTCTCCATTCATCCTAGGAGTGTCCGCTGGCGGGGGAATGGGGGCCGCTGTAGGCATATATATCGGGATCAGCTATTATTTACTCCCAATATTTTCATTTATTGCGGCCCTAGGAACAGTGATTTTAGTATTCGCGTTAGGAAGAGTGAGAGGGAAAACTGATATCGCAACTTTACTGCTCGCTGGCCTAGCCATGAATTTTTTGATGTCCGGATTGACCAATTACATTAGATATATCAGTCCACCAGAAAAGGAATTTCATCTAAGAATCCTCGCTTTCATGTTCGGGACTTTGAATGGTAGTATTTGGAGAGAGGTTCATTTCTCACTCCCTGTGATGGTTATCGGCATAGCCCTCGTCTTTGCATATTCTAAAGAACTAAATCTTTTTCAAATGGGTGAAGAATCCGCCATGCAGCTCGGAGTAGAAGTAGAAAAAACTAAGATGATCCAATTGTTCACATCTAGTCTTCTAGCTGCCACTATGGTGGCATTTACTGGGATCATCGGTTTCGTTGGATTAATGATGCCTCACGCTGCTAGATTGATAGTTGGACCAGAACACAAAAAATTGATCCCGACTTCAGCTTTATTTGGTGGGATCTTTTTAGTGATATGTGACACTATCTCAAGGATGATGGGCGAGATCCCCGTCGGAATAGTCACAGTACTACTTGGTTCTCCCTTTTTCATCTATCTTCTATTGAGAAATAGAGGTGACACCGGATGGTAAACCTTGAAGTTGATAATTTAGTTACTGGATATAACAATAAAAAAGTACTACAAGATATTTCCTTTCAAGTTGGAAATGGAAGTTTTCTTGGAATTATAGGACCTAATGGATCTGGAAAGAGTACTCTCATCAGAGTACTGACGAGAGTTATCTCCCCTTGGGAAGGACGAGTCAAGTATAGGAATAAAGATATCAAAGAGTTGAAAAGAAAAGAGATTGCTAGAATGGTCTCCGTAGTCCCTCAAGACACCTTTATCAACTTCCCATTCACGGTTCGAGATGTAGTATTGATGGGTAGAAGTCCTTACCTCAGTCGGTTCGAAAACCCCGATAAAAAAGATAATGAAATAGCTCGACGGGCTATGAGGACCGTTAATATCTTGAGTTTCGAAAATCGATCGGTCAGGGAATTGTCAGGTGGAGAATTACAAAGGGTTGCTTTGGCTAGAGCTTTAACCCAGCAACCTGACTTATTATTGTTGGATGAAGCAACTTCACAGCTCGATATCGGGCATAAAAAAGAAGTTATGGATACCTTAAAGGAAAAAAACGAAAAAGAAAAACTTAGTGTTATATCGGTGCATCATAATCTCAACTTGGCAGCTCGATACTGCGAAAATATAATGCTTTTAGATCAGGGAAAGATTCGTGCGTATGGTAGGCCAGAAGAAGTTTTGACTAGCACCCACCTGAGGGCAGTTTACGGTATCGAAGCCGAGGTTCACGAACATCCAAAGGATGGAACAATTTACGTATCTCCTCTAGATAAACAAATCAATACAGAAAAGAATGAAAAGACAGTTCACGTGGTATGTGGAGGAAATTCAACAGGAACATTGCTCAAGGATTTGATTGAAAAAGGTTACGAAGTGACCGCCGGTGTTTTGAACGTGATGGATTCCGATCTCGAAAAGGCTAATTTTTTGGATATTAATGTGATAACTGAGGCCCCGTTTTCATCCATCACTTATGATTCATACCAGAGGAATCTTGAGTTGATCGAAAAAGCAGACATAGTCATAGTGACTGATTTTCCTGTAGGCGAGGGAAATATCCGGAACCTCGAGGCTGTGAAAGAAGGGGTTACAGATGACATGGATCTGTTTCTAGTAGATATGGACAATATAAATGAACGGGATTTTACAGATGATAACAGGGCATCTAAGATCTATACTCAGATCTCCAACAAGATGGACTTTAAAAGTGTAGATTCAATAGAAGAGGTAGCTAAATTACTATAAAACTAGAGTGGTGGGGCAAAAGATATATATCCCAAGTCTGTTGAAATATCTGCACTTCAATAAGAAGTGTAGAATAAATGAGGTGTAAGTAAATGAGCGAAGATGTTGGAGTTTCTCCCCCTGTGGAAGAAGGGGAAACATATGAGGTCAAGATAGAGGATATTGGTAAAGAAGGAGACGGAGTCGCAAAGATAGATGATTTTGTGATCTTCGTTCCCGATACAGATGTTGGCGACGAAGTAGAGATAAAGATTACAAGAGTGCTTCGAACCCTCGCCTTCGGTGAAGTAACTGACAGAGATGCCAGTGTGGATAAAGACATCGGAGATAGCGAGGACGAGGAAGAAGAAGCCCCTGAAGTTGAAGAGGTCACTGTCGACGAGATAGAATTGGAATAAGAAAAAGGCTTACTTAACAGGTTTCAAAACCTTTTTACTCTTCTATTGTATTTATCTATACATGGAGTCATACTTAGGCGTATTTGGACATACAGCACTTGACGTCATACTTCAAGTTCCTAATCTGCCGAAAAAAGATTCTTCTATCGCGGTAGAGAACAGAGTTGTGAGATATGGGGGGACTGCCGCAAACATCGCAAGAGCCGCTGCAGAGATGGACGTTGAAGTGTCACTCGCTTCTTTCGTGGGAGAAGATTTCCCCAAAGATTATCTCAAAGCTTTAAAAGAATCGGGTGTTGATACCTACGACCTAAAAAAGAAAGAGGGTTATAAAACCCCGACTTGTTGGATAGTTAATGACTCGATAGGAGAGCAGATAACAATAATCGATCAAGGTGTGATGGATCATATGGATAGTTTTGACCTTGAAACAAGAACTATTGAGGAAAGTGATATCTTACACATAGGAACAGGTCAGCCTGGTTATTATGAAAAAATCTTTGAATCGGTAGATCTTGATCAGAAGACAGTCACTTTTGATCCCGCTCAGGAATTAGAATATATTTATGAAGCTGAAACATTCGAGAATTTTTTACAAAAAAGTGATTATTTTTTCTGTAATGAGAAGGAGATGAGCGTTGCACTAGATTATTTAAATGAAGATAAGCCGGAAAATCTTTTGAAATATGTAGAGGTAGTCCTTGTTACAAAAGGCTCAGAAGGCAGTTCTCTATATCTTCCCCAAGTAGAAGTGAATATTCCTGCTTATGAAACGGTAGACGTCGTTGAGCCAACGGGAGCCGGCGATGCCTTCAGAGCTGGATTCTATGCAGGTTTGTATAGAGATATGTCCATTGTAGAGTGTTGCATGATCGGTTCTGCTAGGGCTTCTTTTTCCGTGGAATGTGCCGGACCTCAAGATAATTTGGTAAGTTGGGATGAAGTTTTAGAACGATATGAAAAATTGAGTTAACGTAATATATTTATAGATGAGTCTTTATAATGAATTGCTGTTAGGTGACAGAGTGAGTAAAGAAAAAGAAGTTCTAGAAAGAGTTCAAAAGATAAATCGGGATGATTTTGAAAGACTCTGTTTAGAGGTTCTAGAAAAGATGGGATTTAATATTTCTGGTATCAAATCAGTTCAAGGTGATTTGTTAGCCGAGGCTAGCATCGAAAGGGAAGGGGAAATGAGGAATTTTATAATAAAATTTACTCGCTCACCTGAGGATATAGATTCAGAAGTAAAAAATCTGAAAGGTTTTTTATCGCCATCAACTAATGGTCTCCTGTTCACAACTGATAAAATCGAAAGTGAGGCCTATCCTGATGAAAGGATAGAGATCGTGGGTGGAAAAAAACTCTATCAGTTACTCGAAAAATTCAACCTGTTGTCTACTTTAGCTAGATTCGAGAAAGAAGGAGTAAACAGTGAAAAACAAGAGGACTTTATTGAAAAAGGTGACAAACATCTTTCTAACGAGGAATACCAAAAAGCTCATCAATTCTATGAGAAGGCTGGAGAAGTAGGAGATAACCAAGCTCTGCCTCTTTATAAAAAGGGAGAAGTATTTATATCTCGAGGCAAATATGAAAAGGCGATAGAAGTATTGAAAAAATCTCTAGAGATAAATCCAAAAAAAGTAGATAGATGGCTTCTTCTAGGAGACACTTATGATTCCTTAGATAAAACTGAAGAGGCGCTGGACGCATATAATAAAGCCCTAGATTTGAAGAAAGATAGGTTAGATGCTCTTAAAAATAAAGGCCGCCTTCTTTACAAGATGAAAAGGTACGACGAGGCTATTCTTTGTTTTGAAGACATTTTGAGTATTGATTCAGAAGCAAAAGAAGTTTGGAATAATAAAGCACTCTGTCATCTCCGCAACGGAGAATATGATGATAGTCTTGAATCTATAAATAAAGCTCTTTCCATCGAACCTAGATTTGAGGAAGCGCTGTTGAATAAGGCTTTGATATTTGAAAAAATGGGAAACATAGAGAAAGCATTAGAGGTATCTAACAAATTAGTTGAATATTTTCCAAACGAATCAGAATATCACTATGTTAAGGGAGCATATCTTAATGAATTAGATAGATATGATGAAGCCTTGGAGCAAATGAACAGGGCACTAGAATTGGATCCTGACAATGAACGGGCAAGGGTAGCGATATCCGATATTGAAAGAAAAACTTAGTGCGGCTGCCGGGATTTGAACCCGGGCTACAAGCTTGGGAAGCTTGGGTCCTAACCAGTCTAGACCACAGCCGCTTATCATGAGAGAGGGACCCCTTTATTTCGAGTGGAAAAGTAGAATAGGAAGGATAACGAGACAATTCTAGCAATATGTAGAGATTATCTTTTAAGATTGAATTCTTCTTCTTTTTCGATCACTTTTTCTTCAAATTCCGGGCCAAGTTTGATCGCTAGTTCTTCGATGCGAACAACATTTTTCCTGAATTTACTTTTGCTTTCTGTTTCAAAGATTTCGTCAAACTCTCTTAATCTTTTTACACGAAGATATATCATTATCGAAAAAACAAAAATTAAGATTATTCCCAATACTAAAAACCACCATTTCCAAGCGCCGATGAATTCGTTTATAGTTGTAAATACACCTGGTGAATATCCCTCAAGGAATGTACCAAATAATCCAACTAGAAGCATAAATATACCGACTGCTATAGCGATTATAGATATTTCAAACTCGTTCTTCCGGTACGATGTTTTCCAGGACATCGTTTGAGGGATTTAGTGAAACATACTTAAATCTTTTCTTTAGAAGAAAATAAAATCAATGGTGTTCATGTGAATGCGAATGGAGATTTGAAAATGCTCTTTCAACGACTTCAGATAAAGATGGATGTATGTGCATTCCGTTGTAAATTGGCAAGAAGGTCTGGTTTTGAGTATACATCAAATTGACTATCTCCTGTATAAGTACAGAGGCCTCTGGACCGACTATATGCGCTCCTAAAATCCTGTAATCTGCGCTATCGACTATTACCTTTACAAAATAGTCTTCCAGTTCCATCGCTGTACCTTTAGCGGTGTCTTCAAATGGGTAGTAGCCAACTAATATATTATGTTCCTTTGAAGCCTCTTTTTCTTTCATCCCCACTGAAGCGACTTGTGGATATGTAAAAACAGCGTGGGGAACGGCATGGTAGTCGACTTTGCTTTCTTTTCCTTCAACTGCGTTTTCATATACTATCTTAGCTTCATAGTTCGCGACATGTTTAAACATGTGTTTTCCCGTCGCATCTCCTAAAGCCCATATATTTTTCTTAGATGTCCTCAGATTCTTGTTCACTTTTATCCAACCTTTCTCATCCGTTTTGATACCGCTCTTTTCAGGTTTTAAAATGTCAGAATTGGAGCGTCTCCCAGCAGCTAGAAGAAGTTCTTCGCTTTTCACCTCTATCTCGTTTCCCTCGCTATCCTTAGCTATGACCCATTTATTCTTATGATCTTTCTTTACTTTTTTTGCTTCATAACCGGTGTATATGTCCATATAATCTGAAAGTTTATCTTGTAGAACATCTGAGACCTCCTTTTCCTCTGAAGGAACAAACTGTAGATTTCTACCTATTATTGTTACATCAGATCCCATCATGGCTAAGAAATATCCGTATTCTGCAGCTATGTATCCTCCCCCTATTACGGTAACACTTTTTGGTAGCTCTTCGAGATCGAGTAAAGTTTTACTAGTAAGATATCCTGTCTCTTCTAGATTATCAATAGGAGGTATAGCTGGTCTCGAACCGGTTCCAAGTATAATCTTTTTCCCCTCTATTTTTTGATTATTTACCTTAAGAGTATAATCATCTATGAATTCAGCATCAGTTTGGTAGTAATCAAAATCTGAAGTCTTCCTGAGATTATTACCAATGCTTTTGCTTTGAGGGTTTACGTGATTTCTCATTCTATCCATCACTTTTCCAAAATCGATAGATCTTATATCTACATCTATGCCGAATTTCTCTGCATCTAATATCTTATTGACGACCTCGGCAGGATACAACATCATTTTTGACGGAATACAACCTCTAGTCAAACAAATACCACCAGGCTTTTCATTTTCTATCACTGCTATATCCAAATTTGGATTATCATTTAGAGCTTGAGTCACTATACTCATTGCAGAGCCAGTACCGATGGAAATGATATCATATTTTTTCATATATTGTCACAACTCTTGATTAACTTTATAGCTAGATCAAAGTAAAAAGTTTTTGTATCTCTTATTGA
>CAYXPD010000055.1:0-6587 GCA_964466995.1 uncultured Thermoplasmata archaeon
CGTTCAGATCTACTTCTTCCATATCAAATTCAGCTTCACCTTCTTCATCTGTCAATTTTACTGGTTCTTCCAATTCCGATGTACCACATCCCTCTATCGAGACCGTAACGCCTTCAAGAGGATCACCGTTCTCCTCGTATGTGTTGACTTGAATAGTGGCGGTGGAACTTTCGGGTATCTGATCTGGATCGACTTCCATACTTCCTAACTCAGTCGTCTGCGCGCTCATCATCCAACCGCCTATGACCGCGGTACCTATACCCGCGATGACCACGAGGATGATCATGTATAAGGGTAAACCTTCTAACGCTCCTTGCTCATCCATATCTCCGTATCTTATCCTTTTCATCGTATCTACGGTGGCATCAATTTTTATTATTTATATTTTCTCCAAAATAATTATTATTTTTTATTAATAAAATAATTAGATTAAAAGGAAAGTGGGGATATCACACCACATCTACTTCATATATCTTTTCGCCGTCTTTGTAAACGCGTATGGCCCCCTCTGACGAAACTACCAAGGAGACAGCCTTAGTACTACGACTGATATACGAAGCGGCTAGATGTCTGCCCCCTAGCCCATCCTCGATCTCTCTTTCAAAACCGTCTTCGAACATCACGTACCTGCCTGCGGCCACAGGATTCCCGAACTTATCCAATATCAAAGCACCGTCAAGCATAGAGAATTCCTTTATCGTGTTCCAATTGTCCTTGTCTTTGATGTTGAGCTCGTCTTCGGCGCTGCCCTGAAGTGGATTTCTAACAGAATCTGTAGTTCTGTTCAAAACTTTGTTCATATCTCCCATTATGAATAGCGCTCCAGCGGGGAGTCCTTCCTTACCCTCCTTAGCTATCTTGGTGCCAAGATTGAAGGTCGCTTCCAACACATCCAACTGTATCCTGTCCTCTACCTCATCTTTCAGATTCACTACGCCTATGTCCGACATATCAAAGGTCAAAACAGTCCGAACATCGGTGGCTATCACTACCATGACTTTCTCATCTCTATCAACAAGACCTTCCGCGGCACAGGAGAGAACGAGGTCTTTAACCTGATCCAAAACGTCTAGACCTACTGCTGGAGAGTTCTTTATCTTCCGAACCTGAACGTTAGATTTACTCAGAAAAGTGGATAGTGCCGTCCTTTTTGTGAAAATAGTCAAACTTTCCTCCTCGATACGTTCAGAGAGATTTTCCATCAGATCCTTAGATTGGGTGAAGAGTAATATGCATGAAGGTTGAGATTCTTCCTTCGCCCTGATAACCGTATCGATGAATTCTGTCATATCCGTGGATTAGATGGAGAATAGTTCCTTTTATCATTTTCGGCGAGTTACGAATTACAGTTCGTACTCGAAAAAATCATCAGGAACCGTACTTTTTTCGAAAATTTCCTTCGCCTCTTCCTCCAGTTGTTGACCATCAGTGTACCTAGGACTGATATGAGTGAGGAATAACTTTTCGACGTCAGATTTACTCGCGGTTTCAGCAGCCATGACGGTGGAGGAATGCCCCCGTTCTATAGCTCTGTCAGACATGGAAGAGTTAAGAGTTGAATCATGTATGAGGACGTCGGCTCTATTAGAAGCTTCGATGACGTTTTGACAAGGTCTAGTGTCACCTGTATAAACTATCTTTTTTCCTCTTCTAGGAGGACCTACAACCTGTTCCGGTTCTATTTTCTTTCCTTCTACCTCTACAGTTTTACCTTCGTGTATCCTGCTGAAAAGAGGTCCTTCCGGAACACCTAGATCTAAAGCTTTCTCTCTATCGAACCTGCCCTTCTTATCCCGCTCTTCGAAGGAATAACCCATCGAAGGTACGTCATGGTCTGTATTGAACGTGCTTATATGATAACCATCGAAATCCAATCTGGCCTGATTCTCCAACTCTAGTATGTGTATGGGGAAACCAGCTCCAAAATAACCCTTTGATAAGAGATCCTTGAGGATGGGAACTGAACCTTCTGGACCGTAGATATCGAGAGGTTCCTCTCTATCATTCATATTCATACTCTGTACAAGTCCTGGGACACCGAGAAAGTGATCGCCGTGAAAGTGGGTGATGAAGATCTTTTCAACCTGCATGAAGGAGAGACTCGACCTCATGAGTTGTCTCTGACTGCCCTCCCCACAGTCGAAGAGCAGAATCTCTCCCTGGTATTTCAACGCGGTGCATGGGACGTTCCTTTCAGGGGAAGGATAACTACCTCCAGTTCCCAGAAATACTAGCTTCATGTATTCGAAGGTACGGGGAAGGATATAAAGCTTATTTTCCCTAGGATTTGTTTTAAAAATATGACTTGAAAGATGGAAAAAATATTCAACTGCAAAAACATATATTTTTAACATAATTATATATATTATATATTTACGATAAGTCTATATAGTCATTTATTCTTATATAGATGAAAGGGGAGATATGACATGAAAATAAAAAGAAATTTGTTTCGTGAACAGGACACGAAAAGAATAGGAAAAAAGGAGAAAGGATTAGTTCTAGCGATCGGATTGATGTTGGTTTTGTCGATCTTTGCTTTAGGAGCGGAGATGATCTCTGCACAAGGTGATGACTTTGACGACGCTGAAGAAATAGAAGTACCTGGGCAATGGTCTGGAACGCTCGATGATGATAATGAAAAGGATTTCTATACATTTACACTGCAACCTAGTGAGATAATAACGATCGAATTCACTTCTTATGCAGGCAGTGAGCAAAGATTGAGATTCTACAATCCAAATCGTCAGCAAATTTTCATTTTGGGATCTAGAGATGCAGTGATGGCTAGTGATGATTACGGATTAGCCTATGATACAGAAGTGGCATACTGGTTCATAAACGTTGAAAAACGGTTTACTGGCAGTAACGGTGACTACACTTTCTCTGTTTCGATAGACACTCAAGACGATGCAGGAAGTGGTGGAGATGTTCCAGGAACTTTCGAGGATGCTTATGAAATCCAAGCGGGCGAACATACGGGGATGTTGAAAGATCTTGATGAAATAGATATGTATAAGATCGAACTTGCATCTAGCTCTATCATTGATATCAGTTTCAGGTCAAGTGCTCCTAGTACACAAAGATTGAGACTGTACAATCCAAATCGTGGAGAGGTTTTCCGTCTAGAATCCAGCGATACTGTAATGGATAGTGATGATTACGGATTGGCCTACGAAACTGAAACTGATCACTGGTATATCGGTATCGAAAAACGGTTTGGTGCTAGCGATGGAGAATATACCTTCACTGTTTCTATATACACTCAAGACGATGCAGGAAGTGGTGGAGACGCCCCAGCGACTTTCGACGACGCTCTTGAGATAGATGAAGGCGAACATACAGGGATGTTGAAAGATCTAGATGAGAAGGATATGTATAAGATCGAACTTGGACCGAGTTCTATCATCGAGATAGAATTGAGATCACATGCTGATAATGACCAAACATTAGAATTCTACAATCCGAACCGTGAGCAATTATTCAGCTTCCATTCCTCTAGTGGTTCAGCCTATAGCCGTAATTACATATTGGCAAATGAAACCGAAACTGATCACTGGTTCATAAACGTTGAAAAACGATACGGTAACAGCGATGGTGAATACACTTTGACCGTTTCTGTAGACACTCAAGACGATGCAGGGAGCGGTGGAGATGCTCCAGGAACTTTCGACGATGCTCTTGAGATAGAGGAAGGAGAATACGAAGGGATACTTGGAAATCTCGATACAGCAGACATGTATAAGATATATGTTGAAGCTGGGTCGTTGATAGAGTTAGAGTTCAGCTCAGAATCACCTAGTCTGTATTGGGGTGAACACCAGTTGAGACTTTATTCTCCCGAAAGGAGTCAATTGCTCAGTATAACATCTTCAGAAGGTTCTATAAATCGAGACGAGCACACTGTAACATTTGATATGGAATCCGGTTATAGGTATCTCAAAGTAGATTCTGCCTATGGTGATTGGGGTTATCATTCGGCTGCAGAGTACAGGTTCGTAGTTTCTATCGAATCATTAGAGACAGGTTTCATACCAGAAGATTACTACCTTGATGTATATCCAACCTCAGGCGAAGCACCTCTAACAGTCACGATTTACGCAGAAGTTGAGAACGTTGGTGACGAAAGAGGTGAAGTCTCAGTAACCATAAATGGAGATGTCGTGAACACATTCAATGTAGACCCATATAGTGAAGCAGAACGGACTTTTACTCGTATGTTCACTGAGCCAGGAGAATATACAGTTGTTTTCGGAGACCAAAGTGTCATTGTAACCGTTACCGAGGGAGATGTTGAAGAACCCGATGATCCTTACAGCGATGTTGTGACAGACCCTGAAGGCGATGTCATACGTAGGGTTGGTCCTACCGAATATGATTGGGAATATGTTGAAAGTCCAGAGATAGATATCACCCGTATTGAGATATCAGAAAGCGGAGGAGTAGTTACTGTCTCCTTAACAGTCAAGGGTACTATCACAGACCATCCAGATATCTTTTATTATGTATATCTAAAAGATGACTCTAATGGAGATTTCAATATTTGGTACAACAATGGGGATTGCCAAATGAGTGCTTATATCGAATATGATAAAGGAGGTTTTGGAAATGTATTCGAGCCCGCTGTAAGTGGGGTAGGTACCGATACATTGAGTTTCTCTTTCACGCGAGAACAAATAGGCAATCCTGATGTCCTAAAGATCTCTTGGGCGAGTGCTCATCACGACGAAGACGATGAAAATCCCAAAGTTGACATGGCAGGGCCTGACGCTATATATCCTGGTGATGATAACGGAGATGATAATGGTGATAACGACTATTATGATGACATCGACGAAGAATTCTTTGAGAGACTCTTCGCTAGAGGGATGTGGTGCATAGCTATAGCGATCCTGATACCGCTCGTAGTTATCGTAGTGATCATCGTTTTGGTCGTCAAAGTTATATCGAGCGATGACGAAAAAGGAAAGCAACAGTATAAACAACCACCTCCTCAGGGAACTACTCCGCCTTCACAAGATAAAGACGTATCGGAAGAAACTCCACCACCAAATGAAGATGGGGATGGTGATCGATGATGGATATACATTCTATGATATCTATACCTAGCTCCAATCCCAATCTACAGCCTAAACTCAAAGAAAGTAGAGAGATGATGCAATATGCAGCCATATTCTTACTGGTTGCAGCTGCGATCTGGGGACTTTGGGGGATCTGGTCCATCTTCAGCGGTTTGATATGGAGCGCGACCTGGTTTGGTCAATATTACGGCACAGGACTGATAGCCTGGGGTTTCATCAGGCTTGTCTTTGCCGGAGTAGCTCTTGTCATCAAGGGAAAGTTCACTGAAGATGTGATAAGACCGATAGATGAAGGTAGATACTCAGACTTAGAGAGCAAGATGATCCTGTACGGAATATTGGGATTGCTGTTCGGGTTTGTCCTTTCAGGAATCCTGATATTCGTTGGATATATGAAATATCAAGAGTTGGGAACTTCAGTAGGAAATGAAAGTTGTCCCAGCTGCAGCTCATCGGTAAGATTCATACCAGAATATAATAGCTGGTACTGTGACAACTGCATGGACTACAAAGAACCAGTACAGGCCCCTGTAAACCCGACACCGACGACTCCAACGCCACCGCCACCTCAAGGGAGTAATTGAGTTCAACTGTCATCCATTGGTCTAAATGAGAAAATAAACAACTTTTCCTCCTTTCTTTTTTATCATGTATCATCAGGTTCATGGTCTAGGGTAGAAGGCTTCAGGTAATATAGGGCCAAAAAATGATATAACTTAAATAGTTTAAATCATGTAGAATCATCCACAGGTGGTAAACTGTCGGACGACATTGACCAGTTGGACTTCGACGATCTCGATCTAGAGGAAGATGACGTAGATGAGGAACTGAAAAAGAAGATACTCTCCAGCCTCAAAGAAGGGAAACGGATGGAGGCTTATGCGGAACACCGCACAAAGGAGATGAAACACTGTTCATTTTGCGAGACGATAACTTACAAGAAAGTTCCAGGAAAAGAGATCGGGGAAAAATGGATATGTATAGATTGTCTGAGACGATTGAAAGAGATATTGGATAATCTAGAAAAGTGGGAGGAAGAGCTCGCTCTAGAGGAGGAGATGGAAGATCAGTTAGAGGAAGATCTTGATATCTGAATTTGTAGACTGTTAAATTTATAGGGGTCAATAGATTTGACGAATGAAAATGATCTGCTGAATATGGAATATATCGAAGAGCGTGAATACCAGATCAATATCAGCAGAGTAGCAAAAAAGTTGTCAACTTTGGTGGTTCTTCCCACCGGGATGGGAAAGACGATTATCGCCTTCATGGTGATGGCAAAACAGCTGGAACGTTTTCCTGAAAAGAAGATACTTTTTTTAGCTCCTACAAAACCTCTGGTTAATCAACACGCGAGAGATGTTCAGGACCTGCTTGATGTGGAGGAACCCCAGGTCTTCACTGGAGAGGTGAGTCCCGAAGATAGAGCAAAACTTTGGGATGAAAGTAAAATAATCGTTTCTACTCCGCAGGTGATAAAGAACGACCTCATGTCGCAGCGTTTGA
>CAYXPD010000056.1:0-6579 GCA_964466995.1 uncultured Thermoplasmata archaeon
ACCAACTTTTCAAAAAGAAAAAATTTTAGATAGACTGGCAGATATAAAAAATCGATATCATCCAGATTCATTCATAGTGCTGGGCGACTTTAAACATAATTTTGGTAGAAGTGAAAATCAGGAGTTCAGAGAAGTACTTGAAATCATGGACTATATAATCGAGGATTCATCACTCGTCATGATAAAAGGCAATCATGACAACTATCTTGAGAATTATGCTAATATGAAAGGAGTCCCTTTTTATGAAGAAAAGATGACTTTAGGAGATATTAACTTGACTCATGGTCATAGTAAACTTCATTTTGACGGACCTTTGATCATAGGTCACGAACATCCTGTTATACAGATAAAGGATGAAGTCGGATCCAAAATGAGATTGCCATGTTTTCTTTACAACCCTGAACAGGAGATACTTATTCTACCTGCCTTCGATCCTATAAGTGAGGGAAGAGATGTAATCCGGTCTAGATCTTTCCTCTCTGAAGGATTAGATCGATTTGATCCAGCTGAGTTCCAGGTGTACGCGATTACTGAGAATGGATTGAAAGACTTCCACACGGTGGTAGATATCAGATCAACTCAACCTGATTTCACTGACGTTTTAGAGTAACATTTATATATCCTTTCTTTTCCTGCAAATATACCGAAGGCAGTTGATAATGGTTAAATAATATATCACCTTCATCCCTCATCACCTAGCTTATGATAGTTACTTTGGTCATACTGAATATATTTAGATTCGCTCTTAAGTGGGATTTGACCTCGTGGAAAAAATCAAGTTAGATTCCCACTTTGATAATTGGGGGATGAGATTTATCAACTGTTTTCGGAAAAATAAGAGGTGTTAAGATATGGATATTGATCCGAGTACAACTAAATATGTCATCAAAGCTGATTTGAAGGCTAGTGGTGTCGTAGAGAAACCCGATGTCGTTGGTGCTATATTCGGTCAAACGGAAGGACTTTTAGGGGACGAACTCGATTTAAGAGATCTTCAGAAGAGCGGAAGGATGGGACGTATAGAAGTCGAGGTCAGTTCCTCTAAAGGTAAATCATCCGGAAAGATAAGTATCCCCTCGAGTTTAGATCTTGTAGAAACATCGATTTTAGCTGCCGCCCTGGAAACGATCGATAGGGTAGGACCATGTAAAGCCGATATAGAGATAGACGAGATCAAAGATGTTAGAGAATCCAAGAGGAACAAGATCGTCGAACGAGCTAAAGAATTGCTCTCTTCGACTGTTGAGGAGAGCAAAGTGCCTACCGGTAACCTAACAGAGTCAGTGAGACAGGAAGTACAGATGGAAGAGATAAGCGATTTCGGCGAGTCTAACTCTCCTGCTGGTCCCAATGTAGAAGATTCGGACGCTATCATAGTAGTCGAGGGCAGGTCAGACGTACTCAACTTACTGAGATATGGGATAAAGAACGCCATTGCAGTGGAGGGAACTGATATACCAGATGAGATAAAAGATCTCGCTTCTAAAAGAGTCACTACCGCCTTCGTTGATGGAGACAGAGGCGGGGTTTTGATACTACAGGAACTTCTAGAGACCGCAGAAGTTGATTATGTTGCCGAAGCGCCGGAGAACACTGAGGTAGAAGAACTAACTCAGAAGCAGATTATGAAAGCCCTACGAAGTAAGATCCCGGTTGACCAGTACATCGAGATGTACGATATAGACGTCGATGAAGAGGAAGTCAAGGAAAGCGGAGGATACAAGCGGCCTAAAGAACCTGCTAAAGGAAAACAAGCCTCTTTGGGAAAAACCAAAAGTAGAGAGAAAACACAAGAGAAACTCGAGACGAAAAAAGAATATGACAGGTACAGGGAAATAATTAGCTCAATAGATAACCAAAAGACTGCTAAACTTTTGAACGGCAGTGGAGAAATACTTGATGAAGTACCTACTAGGGAACTGGCAGATGAACTTCTAGAGAATGATAAAGGCGTCGAAAAAGTGGTTTTCAATGGTATCGTGACTCAAAGGCTTGTTGATATTGCAACGGAAAAGGGGATAAAGAAATTGATAGGTCGGAAAGTGGGTAACATCCCAAAATTACCAACTTCCCTTGAAGTCCTCCCTTGGGATCGATTGAAGAATAATTAGTTACCATTTGAGCCTTCTAACCAAAAACTATTCCTTTTGTTTTTAATTATTTATCGTCGATTGGTGGCTCACTCGGGACTAAGGAGAATTTTTTTATAATAGACCTTTTGTCATTTGTCTGGTAATCATGACTAAATATGTTTATTCCTTTCAAGAAGGAAGTGCTGAGATGAAAGATTTACTCGGGGGTAAAGGTTCCAATCTTGCTGAGATGACAGATATAGGTCTTAATGTTCCTCCGGGTTATACAGTGACAACTGAGGCATGTCTAGAATATTTAGAAGAAGGCGAGATGACCAAGAAGATAAGAAAACAGATGAAAAAACACATGAAAAAACTAGAGAAAAAGATGGATCAGAACTTTGGTGATCCTGAAGATCCACTGTTGGTTTCTGTAAGGTCAGGAGCTGCAGTATCTATGCCTGGTATGATGGACACGATATTGAATTTAGGGCTTAATGATGAAACTTTAGAGGGACTCATAGAAAAAACAGATGAAAGATTCGCTTATGATAGTTATAGACGTTTTATCAACATGTTCGGTGAGGTGGTTAGAGGTATTCCTCATAGTGAGTTCGAAGAGATAATGGATGAGGTCAAAGAAGAAAGGAATGCCGATCAGGATGTTGATCTTGATGCAGATGGAATGAAAGAAGTTACGGAGAGATATAAAGAATTGGTTGGCGATATACCTTCTGATCCTTGGGAACAACTTACTGAAGCTACTAAAGCCGTTTTCGCTTCTTGGGATAATGACAGAGCGGTAAGATATAGAAATCTTAACGATCTTCCTCACGACATGGGCACCGCTGTGAACGTACAAGCCATGGTCTATGGTAATACAGGCGAGACCTCTGGCAGCGGCGTCGCTTTCACGAGAGATCCTTCAACAGGTGAAAATAAAGTATATGGGGAATTTTTACAGAATGCTCAGGGCGAAGACGTAGTTGCTGGGATCAGAACACCACTCGACATATCAGAGTTAAAGGAGATGTGGCCCGATATATACGAGGAGTTAGAGGAAGTCTGTCAAATCTTGGAAGAAGAATACAAGGATATGCAGGATTTAGAATTCACAGTAGAGGATAAGGAACTTTTCATACTTCAAACAAGAACCGGAAAAAGGACGCCAAATGCCGCGGTCAAAATAGCTCACGACATGCATGAGGAAGGTATAATCAGTAAAGAGGTCGCGCTTCTTCGAGTTGAAGGTGATCAGATAGAGAAGATACTCCATAAAAGGATAGATCCTGATGCTGAATTGGATAAGTTGACTCAAGGACTGAACGCTTCTCCTGGAGCGGCTACCGGAAAGGTCATCTTCGATACTGATGAAGCGGAGAAGAGAGGGGATGAAGGAGAATCAGTCGTTCTGGTTAGGAATGAGACCACACCGGAGGACATCCATGGTTTAGCCGCCGCAGAAGGAGTTTTGACTAGCAGAGGCGGTATGACGAGCCATGCCGCGGTAGTGGCTAGAGGGATGGGAAAGCCATGTGTGGCTGGAGCAGAAGAGATAGATATCGATCTTGCAAATGAATACTTTGAAGTCGATGGTAAGAGGATTGAAGAAGGAGACATAATAACGATAGACGGTACGACAGGAGATGTTATACTCGGTGAAGCACCCTTGATAGAACCTGAATTCACCGATGAGTTCAAGAAACTCTTGGGATGGGCCGATGAGATAAGGAACATGGGAGTTTGGACTAACGCCGACACACCTAAAGACGCTGAAAAGGCGATAGAATTCGGTGCCGAGGGCGTCGGTTTATGCAGAACTGAACACATGTTCTTCGAACCTGAAAGACTTGATGTGATGCAGGAGATGATCATCTCTGAAGATGATGAAGAAAGGCAAAAAGCGTTAGATAAATTGATGCCGATGCAGAAAAAAGATTTCAAAGAACTTTTCAGGGTTATGGACGGTCTTCCCTTAACTATCAGGCTGTTGGATCCTCCGCTTCATGAGTTCGCCCCTACGGATGAGGAAACGCAGAAGGAACTAGCAAGAAAACTTGATATCGATGTGGAAAAAATAAAAAGTAAAGTCCACAGATTGGAAGAAGCAAACCCCATGTTGGGACATAGAGGTTGCCGCCTCGGCATAACCTTCCCTGAGATCTACAGGATGCAGGTAAAGGCGATATTGGAAGCTGCCTCCGAAGTTAAGGAAGAAGGCATAGATGTAGAGCCTCATATAATGGTACCTCTCGTCGGCAAGGTCGAGGAATTGAAAAATGTGAAAGAAAAAGTTGTTGAAACAGTAGAAGAAGAAGTTTTCGACGGAAAATCCGAAGTTGATTATGATGTCGGAACGATGATAGAGGTCCCTAGAGCGGCTTTAACTGCAGATGAGATAGCTGGAGAAGCTGATTTCTTCTCTTTCGGGACCAATGACCTAACTCAGATGGGATTTGGCTTCAGTAGAGATGATGTAGGTACTTTTGTTCCTAATTATCTCGACGAGGGTATTTTAGACGAAGATCCTTTCCAGGTGCTAGATCCTGAAGGGATAGGCGAACTGGTAAAGATGGGCACAGAAAGAGGTAGAAAAGTACAGGAAGATCTATCAGTAGGGATATGTGGCGAACATGGAGGAGAGCCTTCTTCGGTGAAATTCTGCTATCGTTCCGATCTAGATTATGTGAGTTGCTCCCCATATAGAGTACCTGTAGCTAGAATAGCTGCCGCACAAGTAGTCATAGAAGACGAGAAAGAGGTGGATGAAGGTGTCGAGGGGTATTGATCCGTAACATCTTTAATCACACCCATAATTTTAGCATTTCTAAATATAAAATGAGGGGTCTATACAATATGATCCACCACATATGATTGAAAAAGTTATTTAAAAACTTTTATTATAAATCATTTTTCAAACTTTTCTTTTAATGTCTTATCAGCTAGTTTTCTCAATCTTTCGTCTCTAGTTCTAGCTAAGTATTTATCTTGAATGATGAGAGAGATGAAAACGAAGAATAAGAGGATGCCTCCTAAAGCTCCCGTTATATTGCCTATCATTATCCTCAACGTTTCTCCCGATTCCGCGGTAAGAGTTAGACCTGCTATGATTGCTTTATAAATAGATTCCAATAGGATAGAAGAAATAGTTAAAAGTCCGAATCCAATAAGTAAAGTCCATCTGATGATACTATGTTCCCTCAACAAGAGCATCATATCTCCCAAGGAAGATGTCTCTTTTCCAAGAACTATTGAGCGGACATCATCCCATATTTTTTTCTGTTTACCTTTTTTATACACTTTTCCTGGGATTATTTCTCCTCGTTTTTCTGAATGAGTATAGATATCATCCTCTAGTTCTTTTCTGATATCTTCTTGTATCATGACTAACAGCGCGTTTTCAGCTTCAGCTTCATTTAAGTCTAATTCCTCTTTTATTTTATCGACTAATTCTCTTTTGAATTCAAAATGATTTTCTTTTTCCAAAGCTTTCTGAATATGGTATGTGATCTTGTCCCCGTGAACCCCTTCGAAATTTATGGATTCTGTGATATCTATCAGCAACTCCTCTCTTATCTTTCTATAATTGCTCTCTCTAAGGATCTTTTTACCTTTTCTACCAAGGCTCATATTTTCTACCCTTTAAGTAAAAACATACATTTCTAAATAATACACTTTTGGGCATGTAGTTTTATTTACTTAGTTTAAAACTTGTAAGTAAGTTGTTAAGTATTCCTTCAAACTTTCTAAGTTGGAATATTAAGAAGAAAATAAAATTCACTCCTATAGGAAAAATACACTCTCCCTATGATGATTTAGAAGAAATGCATATACAACAACCAGGAGTAGAGGGAATACAAAGAACTGTTGAAGCAAACTGACAATACATCGATGGTTTAGAGGATCTAGAAATTTTTATAATTTCTTTTAATATATTCATCTTCCCGAAAGTTTCTCTCTCCGCGTAGAACCATTTTTAGATGAGAAGGAAAAGGGTCTATTTTCTACTAGGACTCCAAAAAAATCGGATTCTATCGGGACCCGATAGTGAAATTAATCGAAATAGATGAAAAAGTATTAAAGATTGAAGGTATTAGATGTAGTCAATAGGACACCACTTTTGGATATAAAGCCTTATATTCCGGAGTTCTATATAAGAAAGGTAGAATCGAAAGATTGGTTGTCAAAGAATGCCGAGCGAGTAGAAAATGTAAAGTCTAATGAAAGGTTCGGATGAAATATTGAGAAGAAAATTTATATCAAGATTAAATTTTCTGGGATTATGACAAATATACATTTTGGTATATGTGGTGATTTAGATTGGCACAATACCCCGGCTGAGGACAATCCTTTGATTACGTTGAAAAAAGATAGTGTAAAAGAATTGATCTATGATCTAAATCGAAACCCAATGGAAGAAGAGAAGCTTTTTTCAAAAAATAAGGAGTTGGAAGAAGAGATCAAAAAATTACTCAGACTCGAAACTCTGAAAAAAAGAGATGGGAAG
>CAYXPD010000057.1:0-6453 GCA_964466995.1 uncultured Thermoplasmata archaeon
TTTCTCCTTCATATCTTCTATTACCGATTCTTTATCCATCTCATTCCATCTCTTGAGTAGGTCAGTAGTGAGTCTCCTTGTCTTCTTCCTCCATCCACCCTCGTCTTTATCGGGTAGTCTAGGGGCCTTTTTTATATTGTCTATGTCTTTGAACTCGCCTATCTTTATACTCTCATAAGGTAATATAACATCAAGATCTAACCCTACACCTGTTATATAATCCACTATCTCTCTTCTCGCCTGTTTAGATAGACTTAGAACTTTGTCATCCCTGACGTGAATGTGATATCCTCTATTACCAGAAAAGAATAGTTCCATATTTTTTTCTTCAATCCCGAAATCTTCGATCAAGAAATCATTTATCAACAACATACATTTTTCTTTAACCTTCTCCAATTGTTCGAGGTAATTCAACTGCTCACTTCCAGGGATATGATCGGCATCTAGATCAAATACCAGATCTGCGCCTAACCATTCTTTATCAGCCATTGGCGCCTCAGGGTTAGAATAATAAGCTGTAGAATAGTAAGAATGCAGTGGAGTTTTTTTCTTCAAAAACTTCTTCACTTCAGATTTTGATCTAAAAGCAACTGGACGGTGCATTCCTTCACTATTGAAATAAACGAAAGCGAATTCTCTCATAGTGAATCTATAAGGTAGATTTGGCTCTATTGTAGAGTAATAATCTCTAAGGACTCGAGAAAGAAATCGTCTGGTCTTATCACTTTTTTGCACGAGTTCAAATCAAGTTTCTAGGTAAAAGATTTTTGGAATAGAGAGTGAAAAGCTTCTGAAAACTTCAATAGGAGTTGCTGAAAGGGAAATTTTGCCTGATTTAAAGGTTAATATAGGAAAGCTGAGTTTTTACAATAGGTTTATAAACTGCTCATTCGTATTTATAAATGTTTTTTTGAGCTGATCTCAAAATCCTCACAAAATTAAAATAAGTTTCTCCAACGATAGCTATGACGCAATCTTTATATACTGCTTGGCGCCCATAGATTGTTTGATATGGGATACAAAACAACCACTGCAGGATTGTTCGCCTTCATGTTCGTGTTATTTATAATAATCGGGTGGCTGATCGGAGGATTTTTCCTTGGAAACTGGATAGCGGGAAGTATGCTTTTTCTAGCGATAGCAGCTATCATGAATCTAGTTGCCTACTTCTACAGCCATAAAATCGTTTTGAGGTCCCATGGAGCGAAGATAATAGAAGAGCATGAAAATCAAAGATTGTTTAGGATCGTAAAAGAAGTGGCAAGGGAAGCAGATATAGAAATGCCTAAAGTGGCGATCATCCCTTCAGACACTCCGAACGCTTTCGCTACGGGAAGAAATGAAGAAAACGCGATTGTAGCAGCGACGGAAGGAATACTCAATACACTAAACGACGAAGAACTGAAAGGAGTGATGGCACACGAGATAGGTCACATAAAAAGTAGAGACATGCTTATCATGAGTATCGCAGCTACCCTCGCAGGTGCTATAACTTTCCTAACTCGAATGGTCATGTTCCAAATGATGTTCGGTAGAGGAAGAAGGATGAATCCGGTCCTTCTTTTAACCCTGATACTAGCTCCTATCGGCGCTATAATAATCAAACTCGCCATATCTCGGAAAAGGGAATTCGAGGCTGACAAGAAAGGTGCGGAAATCTCAAAAAATCCGAACGCTCTAGCAGATGCGCTTGAAAAGTTGAATGCAGGAAACAAAAGAAATCCAATGAAAAGTAGAAACACTACATCAGCTTCATTATTTATTGTAAATCCATTCAAGGGTAAAACTATGGCTAAGCTTTTTTCCTCACATCCTCCAACAGAGGAGAGAGTTAATAGGCTAAGAGAGATGGCATCAGATTTCAGCTATCTATGAAATTTGATGGTTTTCTTTCTACTATTTTCCGCGACTCTTCACAAATATATAAGTAATGATTCCATTTTTGGTAATACGTGAACGCAAAAGGTTCAGCCCCTGGAAAAGTGATCCTATTTGGAGAGCATGCGGTCGTATATGGAGAACCAGCTCTATCTCTGGCTGTAGATAAAAGGATAAAATGCAAAGTTTCTTCTTCTCAATCAAAGACTTACGTAAACGGTTATCCTATCAATAAAAAACACCACAGTTATATCCTTGAGTGTATCGATAAGCTAGATACTGACGAAAATTTTGAAATAGAAACCGAAAGCGATCTTCCTAGTGGAGCTGGGATGGGGTCTTCTGCTGCCGTTACGGTCTCTACTCTCGGTGCTTTGAACGAATTTTTGTCTAAAGATTTTGAAGAGGAAAAGATAGCCGTAGATGCATTCGATGTAGAGTACAAAGTTCAGGGCAACGCAAGTCCTATCGATACTTCCACCTCAACTCATGGTAACGCATTACTGATATCAAAAGAAAAAAAGAAAGATTTTCTTTGGAGGATAGAAAAAGAAAACAATATCTGGAACATCCATCATCAAGACATTCCTGATATAAATCTAGTTATAGGCGATACCGGAGTTCATTCCAATACCGGACCTTTAGTAAAAAAAGTTAGAAGATTTTATGAGAAAAGCAACTTTGCAAAAGAAATAATCGAGGAAATCGGAGATATAGTAACAGAAGGGACAAAGAAACTCAAAAATAAGGAACTAGAAAAAGTAGGAGAATTGATGGATGAAAACCAACGCCTCCTCTCCATACTTGGTGTGAGCCATCCAAAACTTGAAAAACTGATCAGAGGTGCCAGAAAACACTCTTATGGTGCAAAGCTTACAGGTGCGGGCGGAGGAGGGTCTATGATCGCACTCACTGAAAAGCCAAAAAAAGTAGCTGAAGAAATCGATAAAAGAGGAGGGACTCCTTACTTAATAAAATCAACTAATAAAGGCCTAACTACCAGTAAGTAATCTGTTTTAACCCCATCCTTTTTTCAGATGATAAAGTGACCAAAGGACAAGAAGAAATTTCAGAATGGTTTTATTTTTTCTCTATCTATCCCTATGCTTTCGGGTGTTAAAACGATGAAGTTATTTCCCACTCTTGCTACATCTCCTGAGACCTCGCTAGCGACGGCTTTGAGTTCACTTTGTACTCTTTCCATTGAGTCTGAACTCCCCGCTATAGCCTCTATATCTATCAAGAGGATATTACCATCATATACTTCTTCTGTTACATCTCTCACATCTTCGTATCTATGTACCTCTGCTATCTTAACTAGGGTATCGGCTTCGAAAATTTCGCCTTCATCTTCTTTTTCAGACAAATGGGTAAGATCGATATACTCTTCGCCTCCGAGATCAGAACCTTTACCCTTCTTCTTCAGATGGGTCTTTTTCTTGAGGAAATCTCCTATCATGGCATTCACGTCCGACAAAGTGATTGATGGCAAACAATAAAAATCTATCGGAAAAAAGACAGGTCTAAATCACAGATAGAACTATTACCCCTAGTAAAATCATCTTAACAGAAAAGATTAATATCACCCTGCTAGTAATCAATCTGATGATAAGCAGGCGTGATCTAGTCTGGTAGGATCTGAGCCTTCCAAGCTCATTGCCCGGGTTCAAATCCCGGCGCCTGCATATTTTTAAAGTATGTTTATCCCCCAGGCCTTCAAAGATTTACGGTACCAGGTTCTTTGGGGAAAAGCACTGTATCCTTAACATCTTCGAGACCGCAAACATATCTCGTCAGACGTTCTATACCTAAACCGAATCCAGCGGAAGGGGGTAAACCTTCTTCAGCTATCTCTAGATATTTTTGAAAATTATCTAGATCCAAATCCTGCTCTTCAAGTCTATTTCTAATTCTGTCCACCTCATGTTCCCTTTCCCCACCAGATAAAGCTTCACCATACCCTTCTGGATATATCATATCCATATCTTTTAGGATGCCTGGCCTAGAGGGATCTTCTTTATCATAAAATTCTCTATCCTCTGAAGGTATATCTATCAGCCAGAAAGGTTCTTCTTTCTTTTGAGATAAAACTTCTTCAAATATTCTACCATATTTATTGTAGGCATGATGATACTTTATTCTCTCAAAAGGAGCATCAGGAACATTCAACTCTCTATCAAAAAAATTCAGTTCTTGCTTATGTTCCTCTTTAACTAAGGAAATGATATGAGTGATGAGTTCCTCTCCCAATCCGATCAAGTCTTCCCTTGATGCTTCGGCAATCTCAAGATCAAGTTGAGTGAACTGAACTAAGTGCTTACCTGTCTCCGTGAGTTCGATCGGCTCTAGCCTTACGTTCGGTGAAAAAGAAAAGATTTTATCCAATGACAATAGAGCTATCTGTTTATGGAGTATCATACTGCGGGTAAGTTGATATTTTCCGTCATAGTATTCAAAATCCGCTTTACCCGTAGCATGTCTGAGTGGATCTGTTTCCGGAGAGATAATCACAGGAGATATCTCTACAAAGTCTTTCTCTCTCAAAAAATCACCGATTATTTTTTTGAGCGAACTTTTGATCTTTACTGCCTTGCTCAATTTATTGTCAAAATACCTTTCGCGCTTATCGTGATTCATCCTCTCATACCCTTTACATCTTATTTTTTCTATAATACTGTTATAAAAGATATTTATTGTTTTTCATCCAAATCCATTCATCGAAAACATTGAATTTATATCTCACCGTTCTTTTATACTTCACCATGAAGAGAATAATGATCGGCGTCGCATGGCCTTACGCTAACGGGCCAATCCATATAGGTCAGGTGGGTGGCTGTTATCTGCCTCCGGATATATTTAGAAGATATCATAAGATGAAGGGCAATGAAGTGCTTATGGTTTCAGGATCGGATCAACACGGAACTCCAGTGACTGTGACTGCGGAAGAGGAAGGACTTTCTCCAAAGGAAACAGCTGAAAAATACCACAAAGTGAATTCTAAGGCTTTAGAAGAATTAGGTGTAGAATTCACACACTTTACATACACTATGAACGAGACACATAAGGAAGTAGCAAGAGACATATTCAAAACACTTTACCAGAAAGGACATATCGAAATCGAATCCATGGAGACCTATTACTGTACAAATTGCGAGAGATCACTCCCAGATAGATACGTCTTGGGGACTTGTCCAGAATGTGGACAGGAAGATATTAAAGGAGATCAATGCGATGAATGCGGAACTCTACTTGACCCTCAAGAGCTGTTAGAGCCGAGATGCATGCACTGTGGTGAGAAACCCGAGTTAAGGGAGAGTAAACACTTCTTTCTCAAGCTCTCGAATTTTCAAGAAGAGTTAGAAGAATACGTGAAAGATAAAGACTACTGGAAGAATCATGTATTGAACTTTACTAAAGGATGGCTCAAAGAGGGCCTCGAAGACAGGCCTATTTCTCGTGACATGGAATGGGGGATTCCTGTCCCCATAGAGGGTTATGAAGATAAAAAGATCTATGTTTGGTTTGAAGCCGTGATAGGTTATCTCTCGACCTCGATCAAATGGTCTGAAGAGACCGACGGAGATTGGACAAAGTTCTGGAAGAACCCGGATGCGGAGCATTATTACTTCTTAGGGAAGGACAATATTCCATTTCATACTATCATCTGGCCGGCTATATTGATGGGATATGACGAGGAATTAAATCTCCCCTACGATGTACCCGCTAATCAATATATGAGGATAGGAGGTCAACAGCTATCGACTTCTAGAGGAACTATTGTATCTCTTCCCGATATACTAGATGATTTCAGTAGTGATGTTGTACGTTATTATATAACCGCGGTCATGCCAGAGACGAAAGATACTAACTTCACATGGGATGAATTTGAAGATAAGGTAAATTCTGAACTCGTCGGAAATCTAGGGAATTTTGTCCACAGAGTTCTCTCATTCACATATTCAAACTTCGGAGAAATACCACACGCTGGAGAATTAGATGAGAGAGATCAAGATATAATAGAGAAAATCGAAAGGAAAACAAAGGAGATAGGAAAAAGTATCGAAGATAGAAAGTTCAAACAAGGCCTTAAAAAGATCATGGAACTCTCTAGAGAGGGTAACAGATACTTTAATGAAAAGGCACCTTGGGAAGATTTGCCCGAGCAAAAAGAACGAGCAGGTACCACTCTCAATATATCTTTACGAATAGTCAAAGCCCTATGTATCACCGCTACACCTTATCTACCCCACAGCATGGAAGAACTTTGGAAATATCTATATGAGGATGAGAGTGTACACGAGCAGAGCTGGAAGGAAGCACTCGAACCTTTAGAACCGGGAACTCATATTGACGAACCAGAACCATTGTACGATACGATCGATCTCGAGGATATGAGAGAGGAATCTAAATTAGTTGATTCTCTAAATAACTTAGACCTCAAAATTGGTAAGATAAACAAGGTAAAGGAACATCCTAATGCGGACAAACTATACGTGACTCGAGTAGATATTGGACATGAAGAAAGAACTCTAGTAGCCGGTTTAAAACCTTATTACAATAGAGGAGAGATGGAAG
>CAYXPD010000058.1:0-6429 GCA_964466995.1 uncultured Thermoplasmata archaeon
GGACCGGACTTTGAGACTAGAGGGTTACGAGAGGATATTCGCGGGAGGAGACATAACGTCTATTGCGGAGGAAAAGACGGGACACAATGCAGATAGACACGCAAAGCTGATCTATCGGAATATTTTGAGACATTTTAAGGGAAAAAAGTTGTCTAAATACAGAAAAAGAGAATTTCCATTGGTGATCAGTTTGGGGAGGAGGAACGGGATATTTACTTTCCGCTCATTTTCGATGGTAGGACCTCTACCGGCGCTTTCGAAAAAGATCTTGGAGAAAGCCGGGACCGCTAGACTAAGCTTTTAGAAACCTATCAACACTTGAAAAAAGAAACCGATGATCAAGGTAAGAGAAAATAGGATATAAAGAGTGAAATTTAGTTTAGAAACGTTTCTGATGAGGTCTCTATCTTTTTCTTTTCTAGATAGCCTTTTGAACATAAGCGGAAGTAGAAATCCGTGTGGTATCAACGTTACAAGTAAGAATATACCGGGATTCAAAATATATGAAACGAAGACAACGTTTAGTAGGGCGAGAACATGGATGAGAAAAAGTCCGTAAACACCCTTTTCCAGACCGATCCTAGCTACGAGTCCTTCTTTTCCGGCTGCCACATCATCAGGTAGATCGACTATCTGACCCATCCAAACTATGAAGAGAGTGCTCAGACCGGTGATCGGCATTATAGATATTATGTAAGGGTGAAAACCTACGTTCTGAGCGGTGGAAGCAAGTAGGACAGCCAGAGGACCAAAACCGACCCAAACAACGATCTCTCCTAAGCCGCGATAGGCGAATTTGAATGGAGCGGCAGTATAATACTTGCTCAAGAATGCAGAGACCAAGAAGATTAAAGTGAAGATCGGCCAGAATCTCATTTCCGATGTCCACAGAAGTCCTATGTATCCTATGAACCCGGTAATTATCCCAGCTCTAGCCAGATTGAACATATCTTTTTCCATGTCAGGATGATTTACAAGGATACCTGAACCGCCGCTGAATTCGCTCTCGGAGGATCTAGAAGTGTCCGCTCCCTGCTTCGTATCGTATATATCGTTGTAAACGTTGGTGCTGACGTGCAGACCGATACCTACCATCGAAGCGAATACCAAGCCAGGTACATCCAAACTTCCCGTGATGTGGATGGAGAGGAGAGTGCCGATCGTCAGAGGAACGATGATCGCGAACAGAAATGGAGCCCTAGCCATCTCTAGCAGGTTCGGTTTTTCACTTGTCATAATGTTGTTATACTCTTAATTCTATTATTTATAATTTAAGGACTAGTATTTTTATAGTCGAGGACAAAGACCCTAGCGGAAAGATGTAGAACTCTTAGACCTTTTTTATGTTTGTTACATAGAAGTTTTATCTCAGTTCTTCATGTTTTTTGCCTGGTAAACTAGGAACATATGCCTATCGGTACTATGGAACCATCCTTCTCTCCAGATGGTTTTTCTTATTGTCGGGCTCCATACTTTCGATAGCTTTGTAGGATTTGAATTATTCATCGCAATTGATGCAACGAAAATATTCTCTCTCTTGATCTGTTCTCGAAGTGATATCTTGAATATCTTTTATCAAGGCTTGAGTCCTGAGTTATCTTAAATTCGCCCTTGATCTTCTCTCTATCAGCACATATTTCTCCGTTCTCACGGAACTCTATCCAATTTACATCCTTCCAATCCTCTTATAGACTTCCTATCAATCCGGAATATATCGATCCACCTTCTTCTAGTACGCTCCCTAGATATAGTCATCTTCGTCCTCAGTACTGTATTATAATTTCCTTATCAGCAATACCTGTTCAACCAGAGAAGATCAGTACTTTGGTTTTAGAAACATCGTTCATCTGAACTTTTCATCCTAAAAAACCAAGATAATAGCCCTCACCTTTTTCGAGTATCTCTCTATTCTCTAATTCGATCTGTTTTTCGATCTTAACCTTTATGATCTCTTCTTCAAAATCCTCTCTAGCTATACCGATTATATAGCCTGGTCGGGTGAATTTTTCGTTTTCCTCCTCGCCGAGGAAATCATCGAATTCATTGAAAGTCTTTATAGGGACCTCTTTTTCACCGATGAACACTTCTATATGCTCTTTTTTGAGATTCGGCCATGCCTCTGAATAGGGAAAAAAGTCTTGAGGCTCTACATCGCCTTTTTTGAGAGAGGGCTCTCTTTCTACGACGGCATTCATCTTTGTTACTGACATAGGTATGAAATGAAGATAAAGACCAGTGTATCCTAACCAACCACCGAGTTCATACACCTCCAATCCACCTATATTCACATCCAATTCCGTATCTTCCTCAAGTTTTACATCGTAAAGCCAACACTCTAATCTCTCTTTTGAATACCCCTCATCAAGTATCATGATCTTGTCCTCTTCTCCAGAGAGAAAGATCTCATACTCACCATCCTCATCACCCACGGCAAACATTTCACCTCCGACGCTGAGTATCGGATAGGGTACAGGTGTACCGTCAAAATGCGTTACCTTTCCAGATAGTTTTTTCAATTCGATGGGGATCTTCCTTTGAAAATCAGAACCTATCTTCACTTTCATTTCTTCTAGCTCGTCAAGAGGTTTTTCTAACTCGATTTTCTTTCTAAATTCATTTTTTCTTATCTTGATCTCTTCTTCAGCGAGGACATCTTCTTTGAATATAAGTCTCATAGTCTTCTTTCCGTCATCAAAATTGAAACCTTCGACCGTTATTGAAGGTACATTCACCATATCCCACATTTCACCCGTTATAGCGTGTTCAATTTCTGCTCTGCAAGGAGGATTATTATTCAATTCGATCTCTATTTCCTTCATCATCTATCCTCACCGATATCTTCCCATCTTTCACATCTTCCTCCAAAGTCTGAAGAAAGTCTTGACCTTCTTCAGAAATCCGACATCACCGTGTTTAGCGTCGATAAGGTCTCTGATATCGTCGTAAAGCTCTTGGTCGTAAGGGAACCAATTCAATTCGTTTCCTTCGTTCTTGTTTATCATGACGGATCTCGTCTCAGTGAAAGATTTTAGTCCCTCTGGACCGTGGTAACGACCGATACCGCTGTTTTTGACTCCTCCGAAGGGGAGATAAGGACTGCCGATATTCTTTACCGCGTCGTTCACGTAACAGTTCCCCGTCTCAAGTTGAGATACTACCCTTTTCGCTTTTCTTTTATTTTTAGTCCAAACGCTGGCGTTCAGACCGTACTGGGTGTCATTCGCGAGTTCTATAGCTTCCTCTTCATCGTTGAATGACATGATCGGGATCGTCGGACCGAAGGTCTCTTCCTGCATGATCTTCATGTTATGCGTAACTTGGCTCAATACTATAGGGTGTAGGAAGTTATCTTCTTTTCTCACCTCGGTCAGTAGGTCAGCGCCTTTTTCTAACGCGTCTTCGACGTGATTTTTTACCACATCAATCTGTCTTTCTAGTATCATCGGCCCCATCTCGACGTCTCTTTCGATGCCGATGTCTATCTTCTCTATCTCTTCCAGTATTTTTTGAGTGAATTCTTCTTCTATGCTTTCTTGGACGTAAATCCTTTCCACCGCGACGCAGAGCTGTCCAGCATTGGCTAGAGACCCATAGACCGCTCCTTTTACAGCTCTGTCTAGATCAGAGTCTTCGAACACGATCATGGCGTCGTTCCCACCCAGCTCGAGCTCTATCGGGATGAGATGGTCAGAGGCTTTTTCCATCACCTTTTTTCCCGTTTCTACACCTCCGGTGAAGAAGACTTTATCGGGTTTCTCTTCGATCATCTTTTCACCTACTTTTCCCCCGCCCTGCAGGGATTGGAACACACCTTCCGGAAAACCAGCTTTGGAGAAGAACTCCACGATCTTCTCTCCTGTTAGAGGAGTGATCTCTGAAGGTTTTAGAACTACAGTGTTGCCTGCAGCAAGAGCCGTTATAGTTGGCACTACAGAAAGTTGAAAAGGATAGTTCCAGGGTGAGATTATCGCAACGACACCCATAGGTATGTAGTCGACGTAAGAACCGTTCTTGGGATATTCCGTAGGAGTTTTTCTCTTCTCGGTCTTGAGTATTTTTTCAGCGTTATCTTCGTAATATTTTATCATGGTCAGTGTAGCGAGAACATCTGACATCAAGGCTTCTACATCGGGTTTGCCCGTATCCAGTTTGATCGCTTCAACGATCTCGTCTTTTCTCCCGACTATCACTTTTCTGAACTCTTTGAGATAGCTACATCTTTTCTCGATACTGAGATCCTTCCACTGATGAGAGGCTTTTCTAGCTTTTGAGAATGTATCTGATATCTGTTGGTCAGTGGCTGTTTCATAAGTTCTTATCCTTTCACCAGTAGCTGGATTTACGGCTTCGATATTCTTTCCCATGGCTGAAAATATTGTTTTTTAGTTATTTAAGAATTTTCAAATGTATCGTATATTTTAGAAACTAAAAAGATAATATCATAATTTTTTAGAGAAATGACTCAGCAAGATATAAAATGAAAAAAATCTCCCCAACCAATTAAGGAAGGGGTAATGGTTTTTTGTAGTTTTTCTGAGTGAGCTCTCTAGTGTTTTATTCAATCGGAAGTTGAACATCTAGATGGATCGCATAGTATTCAAATGAATCAACTGTAATTACTAGTTCATCTCCTTTGTAGGTCTCGAATTGACCGGCCGCTGGTCTACTTCCAGGTAAATCTCCATCCTCATATCCTTGGATCTTCACAGATTCATCATCATCCTGCAGTTCCCAGTCTCCGCTAAATTCCATAGTTATGGTCACTTCACCGTTATCTGGTTCTGAAACGGTCACGGTCCCTACATCTATGTCTTGACCAGCCCAGATGGTCTGTTCCATATCCCCGGAGGTGTCGTAATAATACCACCAACCGGATCCTTCACCTTCTGTATCTCCAGCCCAGGCTGTCTCTGTCTGGTATTCAAGGATATCTTCGTCATTGCCCTCGTATTCCTGTACAGTGTATCCAAAGTAAGTTCCCCAGTTACCTCTTTCAGTGAAGCGAGTTCCGTCGGCCCATGCTGTCTCCTCATGAATCGTAGTCTCTTCATAATCTAGGGTTAGTTCGAGTTCGTGCATGGCGCCCCATAGTGAGAATTCTTCAGCAAAGACGTCAAGAGTGTTCTCTCCTCTGGAGAAATCAGCCACGTCGATGTCAGGGATTGTACCTGGTATGTACCAACCATCAGTCTCTGACGGATCTCTGTCTCCTTCTGGTCCTCCTCGGATAGCTTCTCTGCCGTCCGTACCTTCAAATTCGGTCGGCCCTTCAACATTTACTATCGTGCCTCCCCAGAATAACAAATCCTCGTTTACGAAGATGTAGATGTTGTCATTGATCGGGATCTGTTCGTCATATCCTTCGTTCACGGATTCTAACTTACCACTCGTGATCTCGTATCCTTCTGGTATATCGAAGTTTGCCTGGAAACGTCTTAGATCGGCATAACCATCATGTGAATCCCCATCAGCATAATCATATATCCATGTTGCGTAGCTGATATCTGAATTCTCTCCTGCACGAAGGTCATTTTGATATTCAGTTCCACCGTCCCAAACTAATTCTTCAGGATCCAATTCAATGTCAAAACCTTGTTCCAAAGCCCACTGTGCTCCTCTTCCTTCAAAATAACTGACATCGTCCTCAGAACTTCTTGTCCAATAAAGTTCCGGGGTTAAAGTTCCGGTCTCGATAGTAATTTCTACAACCAATGCATGTGCCGCTATGATCAGTTCATCACCTGCTTCTGCTTCAAGATCATCTAAGGAGATCTCGTATGTGTATTCAGTCACATTGTCATGAGTTCCACTGTAGTCGAACTGTCCAGGTACTGGATTTCCCCATCGTCCTGCTAGAGGAAAATCATCTAGACTTTCGCCTATGTGAAGATGTGTTTCAGTCAGATACCAGTTATCTTCGGAGATCTGGTACGTCACATATAGATATTCGTCATCGTTCTCAACATATACAGAACCGACATCCATGTCCTGTCCCGCATACAACGTCATTTCCTGCGCATCCGGTCCTGGATACTGTGCCATCGATACCAATGGTAAAAATCCAAGCACTAAAACAGACGCGAGTAACAGACTAAAGACTCTTGTTTTAATTTCTTTTTTCATTTTTTCACGCTCCTAATATTCCTATAACACCGTTATATATTAACTTTCTTAGGAATTTTATACTTTTAACGTTGTTGCGGACAAGATTTAGTCACCAAAAGGTCTTGAGTTCATATAGATAAGTTTAAAACCTTGATCTACGCTTATATAAAACATGGTGGAGGAATTTTCGCCTTGTGGGATAGTGTGTGACGACTGTGGATGGTTCAAGGGAGAGATGGATACTCTCTGTGAAGGTTGTAGTGAGGTGGAAGGAGAACCGTTTTGGGGAGAATGTGAAACCTATTCCTGTACGGAAGAGAGAGA
>CAYXPD010000059.1:0-2156 GCA_964466995.1 uncultured Thermoplasmata archaeon
AAGAAACTCGAAGAAAAGTTCGATGATCTCAGAAAGGAATTCGTTCCACAGAATTACGTTCCTCATCTCGTAGAGAGACATGGGGAACATATGATAAAAGTGAAAAAACAAGAGGAAAAAAAATTCAAAAGTGTGAAAGTCAATATCGCGATGCTTTTCATAACCTTGGGAACTACTTTGATTGCGGGAGCATGGTGGTGGTCAAACTATGATCCTGCGGGGCAAGGAATGCTATCCCTTCATAATATAATGAATGGAGCAATATATTTCACATTACCTCTTCTCTTGATTTTGGGAACCCATGAGATGGGTCATTACTTCATGGCTAGATTTCACAACATCAAGGCTTCATTACCCTTCTTTTTACCGATGGCTCCACCATTGGGTACTATCGGAGCATTTATAAGTATAAGAGAGCCGATACCGGATAAAAAGTCACTTCTAGATGTCGGAATTGCGGGACCTATCGCGGGTTTTGTTGTAGCTATACCTGTGACATTGATCGGTCTTTATCTTGGTGACATGATGACTCCCACGGCTACACCTCCTACAGAGGGCATAAGACAGATATGGAATTTCCCTGTGATCATTCGAGGGATGACGAGATTGATACCTTGGACTGGTGGAGAAATCATACATCCTACACTTTTCGCCGGATGGGTTGGATTTCTAGTAACTGGATTGAATCTCTTACCCGCTTCTCAGCTTGACGGTGGACATGTAGTTCGCTCATTGTTTGGAGAAAATGCGAAATATGTGAGTTATGCGGCTTTTGCCTTCCTTATAATAGTAGGTATATGGCAGTATATAGGATGGATAGTCTTTGCGGTTCTTATTCTTTTCCTTGGAGGTGTAAAACATCCTCCCCCTCTCAATGATATATCTAAACTCGACAAGAAAAGGTTAGTAGTTGGAGGAGTCGCGATACTGATACTGTTCATCAGCTTCCATCCTATACCAGTAGAGCAAGAAAATTTCAGCTACAGTTTCGGAGTAGAATTAGAGGAAGATTCAGAGCAAGAATTGATCTTGGGTGAATCCTTCAATTATACTCTTACCGTCGAGAATCAAGCCTATAATGTCGATGTTGGAGATGGTATAAAATACGAAGTGAATTACTCTCTCTCGAAAGATGGTTGGGACGCCCGTTTATGGATACAGGATGGAAACAATTGGACTGAAATTCAGGAACTTCCCACGGACTTAATGCTAGATAAAGGTGAAGAGCAGAGTTATCGATTAGAGATAAGTCCAACAAAAGAAGCCTCGATGGAGAATCAAATAACATTTAATGTAGAAATGAAAGAACCTGTTGTACAAAGAAAAAAGAGAATGATGGAGACCAAAATAGGAGACGATTTTGACGTTCATCTAGATAGGTCATTTTCTCTGATAGACGATGAAAATCAAGCGGAGTTTAATATCTCACTAATAAATAAAGGACGAAATGATACCTATAATATTTCCATGAAAGATATCAGCGACGACAATTGGACAGTAGATTTTGAGAGAGAAAACATCACTGAATTCGATCATGAAGAAATAAAACTAGGATATGCAAAAAGGGTGAATGTGACTGCTACCTTGAAATTGAAGGAAAATAATTTCTTCGAACCTCAAGAAGATCTCACTGTGATCATGACGGAAATATCTATTCAGTCTGAAAATACTAGAGAAGAGAGGATTATTGAATTAATAGGTATAAAAGTTCAAGAATAGTGTATCAATCCTTTTTGAACACTGTAAAATGTCTATCCAAAGAGCCGTGAACTTTGACTTTGTAGGTCTCTATCGATTTTAGATGCTCTTTTCCCATAGCAATGTAATCTTGTCCGGGAAAAATCGCCGAGAGATATCCGTCTTTTTTCAGCCTTTTTTGCGCGGTCTTAAATAATCTTTCATAGATGGACGAGAGTTCTTCTTGAGAAGTCGAAGAGGCTCTTCCATATGGAGGATCAGTTACAATCCGATCTATACCATCAGGGATGGTCTCGGCAACATCGCCGACTTTTAGAGAAGCCTGGACTTCAAACTTTCTCAAATTTTTTTTACATCCTTCTATCATCTCTGGATCTTTATCTCCACCAGAGACTTTCAAACCCATAAGATAAGCTTCTATCAAAACACCTCCAGTACCACAAAAGGGATCGTGTATT
>CAYXPD010000059.1:2166-3402 GCA_964466995.1 uncultured Thermoplasmata archaeon
AGCACTCTTACAAGCTCGAGATAGATTTATAAGTGCTCTAGTGTATCTCGGCTTCAAAGATATTGGAGAGGAAAAAGGTCTGTTTTTAACCTCTCTAGATCGAAATTCTTCCTTATCTACCTCCCAAAGCTTTTCACCGATATAATTTTGTTCAGATATTATTACATAGATCTCATGATCGGGTGAATCTAGATCGATAGGATTGTCAGAAGATATAACCTCTCCAAGATCTTCTCTAATAGCCTGGGTATCAGCGCTGTAATTTTCGATCCGTCTCGTTCTAACAGCGGCACTCCCAGAGGATAGATCAATATCTCCTTCAAGTTCTGGGATATCATCTCTAGAAGACTTACTTATCTCTCTATAAATTCGATGTGTGAGCCCCAGCCTTTCAGCTAAAGCATGAGTAGGACAATCTGTGCTAAGGGAAAGAACGCCTGGATCAAACCGACTTATTTCGTAATCATAAGACATCCCCTCTATCGCAGCTAATATCTCTGCTTTAGCAAGTTCGTAATTTGGACCTACTAGCTCAAAAAATAGATCGGACATTCTACAATTTTTCTTCTATGATCTCTTTTAATTCTTTGTCATTGACCTGTTCTACAAACGAAACTTCATCGTTGATTATTATCGTCGGCACATGAGTTATATCATACTCGTCCACCATCTCAGGCACATCTTTCGGTCTATGATAGTTGACTTCAACACCTTCCATGTCTTTTGTGACTCTTTCCACGGCTTTCCTAGCCGGTGGACAGTCTGGACAAGTGTCGGAGTAAATGAAATCTATCGAAACCATTGGTTCTTTTTCTTCAGACATGTTCTCATGACCTTATAGAGAAGGAGTATTTTTAATCTTTTGTTTTTGAAGTAAAAAAATAAATACCAGCATCCTATAGTCGATAGATACTAAATCCCATCTAAGTGATAACTTGAGCGATGAAAAAAAATTCGTTAAGACCATAACGGAGGAGAATTACGAAGAATTCGTTGAAAACAATGAACAAATAGTCCTAGATTTATGGGCAACATGGTGTGTACCCTGTGTTTACATGGATCCTATCGTTGAATCGTTGGCTGAGGAATTCGACGGAAGAGTGAAATTCGGTAAAATCAACGTCGAAGAAAATAAAAGGATACCATCTGAACTCGAAGTCCAGTCTCTTCCTAGTATAATCTTCATCAGAGATGGGGATATCGTGGAAAAAGTCACAGGAAAACTAGATGAAGAGG
>CAYXPD010000059.1:3412-6358 GCA_964466995.1 uncultured Thermoplasmata archaeon
AAGAAAATATGGAAAAATATTTTGATCTAGATTGATTCAAATATCCTCGAGTTCTTTAAGAGCTTCAATTACCTCATCGTACCACTTATCGACCGTTTTTCTAGCTTCTTCCTTTATCTTATCTAAAGGACGTCTAGAATATAAAAAATAGTATCCACCGTTCCTGATATTTTGTTTTTCTTTATATATAAGTCCACATTCTGAAAGTTTTTCAAGCGATCTATAAGCTGTACTCTGATCTTTATCAATCCTCTCGGCGATCTCCGATGATTTGAGTTCTTCACCGTCCGAAAGTAGAGAAAGTATTTTTTTGTCTAATTCAGAAAGATCATAGATACAATCGATCACATTATCCGTATCTATATCTTGTATACCCGAATCTGATATCATATCGCTTTTTGATTATTAGAGACACCCTACTTAACCATTTTGAAGCGTAAGATTAAAATTCAAGTAAAGTTTACCCATTGATAAGCCGCAGTAACTCAGTCTGGGAGAGTGCCACGCTGAAGACGTGGATGTCGCCGGTTCAAGTCCGGCCTGCGGCACTTTTTGGTTTTGATCTTATGCACCTGAATAAAGAGGAAGAAAAGATTCTAGAAGGCGAGAAGGGGGAAGGACCAGCAAAAGCGATGGAATTACTGGTAGCTATAGGAAAAATATACGGAGCGGACAGATTGATCCCTATTGAATCCGCTCAGATCGCAGGTGTTTCTTACAAGACCATGGGTGATGGTGGTCTTCAATTTATCCAAGATTTTGCGCAGATAGCTAGTGTAGAAGTCAAATCAATGCTTAACCCTGCCGGGATGGACTTAGGAGAAAAGAATTACGAATCGGAGGACTTCAGGAAAAAACAATCTCAATTGATAGATGCATACCGTAAGTTAGGCATAGAAATGACATGTACCTGTACCCCGTATTTGGTAGGAAATCGTCCAAATTTGGGAGACCATCTGGCATGGAGTGAAAGTTCTGCTGTATCTTTTGCTAATTCTGTACTTGGAGCTAGGACGAATAGGGAAGGAGGACCGTCCGCTCTGATGGCAGCAGTCATCGGAAAGACACCTAACTATGGGTTGCATATCAATAAAAATAGGAGACCTGATATCGTTTATGAAGTCAGTGAGGAATTCCCTTATTCTCTCCTCGGTTATCTAGTCGGTAAAGAAACAGGAGATAACATACCTTATTTTAAAGGGTTGAAACCTTCAGATGATGAACTAAAAACTCTTGGAGCAGCGATGGCCGCTACTGGATCTGTAGCCATGTACCATGTCGAAGGGGTGACTCCAGAGGCAGATGATTTTTCAACACAAAACTTGGAGAAGATAAAGGTTGAAAAAGAGGATATAGAAGAGGTCAGAGAAGAATTAAAATTTAGTTCTCAACCGGATGTGATCGTGATCGGTTGTCCACATCTCTCTAAAACCGAAATAGAAAAGATCGGAAAACGACTAAAAGGTAAAGAAAAAAAGAACGGTCCAGATCTTTTCGTTTATACCAGTAGAAAAGTGAAAGAAGAGTCGAATGAAGCCGTTGCTGAGATAGAGAGATTCGGGAGGGTCATAAGTGATACGTGCATGGTCGTTTCTCCTTTAGAAGAGAAGTACGACGTAGCAGCTACGAATTCTGGGAAAGCAGCAACGTACCTCCCTAAATTGGCAGGTCAAGATGTCATATATGCCGACTTAGAGACCTTGATGGAGATGATAAGTTGATCATATCTGGAAGGAGTATATCTAGAGGACGAACGGAAGGCAGTGTTGTAAAAGTTTTAAAACCGGTTTCTTTCCTAGGTGATGTCGATCCAGAATCAGGAAAGGTTTTCGGTGAGAAAAGCATAAAGGATTCTATATTCGTCTTCCCAGGTGGAAAGGGAAGTACGGTCGGATCATATGTAATATATCAATTGAAAAATAATGGAACAGCCCCTAAAGGGATGATCAACGAAAAAACTGAAACCATCGTAGCTTCTGGTGCTATCATTTCCGAAATTCCACTCGTAGACGAGATAGATATAAGTCTCCTAGAAGATAGAGACGAGGTCCGTATCGATGGAGCAAAGGGGGAAGTCGAGATCAAAAATGTGGAACGAGTGGATGTGGTGACCGCCTTCTTGAAGAAGGACGACTCGATACTATTGATGAAAAGAAGCGAAGAGGTGAAAACATTCAAAGGGAGATGGGCAGGTGTATCCGGTTATTTAGAGAAAGACGATCCAATAGCTCAAGTCAAGACAGAAATCGAAGAAGAGACGAGATTGAATGGGGAACTTTTATCTAAAGGGGAAGTGGTTCGAACTAGAGATGGAAAAAAGATATGGAACGTACACCCATTTTTGTTCGAAGTAGAAGGTGAACCAGAGTTAAATTGGGAAAATGAAAAATATAGATGGATACAACCAGATGAGATGAAAGATATGAAAACAGTCCCTAAATTATGGGAAGCTTATATTTCTGCGAGGTGTTCAGATGAAAATTAAAATAGATGAGGATTCAAAGGATCTACCCGCCGTTTGGATGGAAGAAGAAAGGATCAAGATGATAGACCAAAGATACCTTCCCGGCAAACTGAAATTCTTTACAGCTGAAGATCACTATGATGTCCACAAAGCTATCAAAGAGATGGTGGTGAGAGGAGCTCCTGCTATTGGAGTTACAGCAGCTTTTGGAATCGCTCAAGCTAAACTTCAAGGTAGCGAGGTTGAGAAAGCTGCAGAGAATATCAAATCTGCAAGACCAACCGCGTATGATCTATTTCATGCTGTGGATTACATGCTAGAACATTTAGAAGAACCCAAAGATGCAGCGGAGAAGTATTCAGAGATGGTAAAAGAGAAATGCAGGAAAATCGGTGAGAACGGTGAAGAATTGATAAAAAGTGGTGATGGTATACTCACTCACTGTAACGCAGGAGCTCTAGCAACTGTAGATCATGGAACAG
>CAYXPD010000060.1:0-6300 GCA_964466995.1 uncultured Thermoplasmata archaeon
CCATTCTATCTGCTCGATGAGATCGACCAAAATTTAGACGGTGTAAACGCCGAAAATGTAGCCGAGATGATAAAAGACAACTCAAAGAACGCACAATTCATCCAGATATCATTGAGAAAGGTAACTCTCAAAAAGTCTGACCACATCATAGGCGTTACCATAAACGATCAAGGTATCTCGGACGTGATAATGAAAGTAAATATAGGAGAAGATGAGGAAAGAGATATCCCTGAATTCTCAGAAGTCAGCAAATTGAAAACGGAGGTGCAGTGACTTGGTATCTGAGGTGAAAGAGTCTTATATACAATTAGATAACTCTCCCGAAGAGGTCATCCAGCATCTTACATTCCACAAGTCTCTCATCGATGAAGAAAGAAGTGGTGAAAGGATCGATAACTATATCCAGATGGTAGAAAATATGGATGAAGATGGGAAGGAATTTTCTGATGATCCATTCGATAATGCCATAGCATCCATTTTCAAGCTGGTCATCGAAGAGAGGATGGATCCCTGGGAGATCGATCTCGTCTCTTTCACAGAGATGTACTTGGAGCAGGCCAAGAAGAAAGAAAATTTGAATTTTCTCGTTACCGGTCAGCTTATCAACATGGCCTGGTCTATCCTGAAGATGCAGTGCGAACAGGTTTTGTCTTCTGCGGAGGAAGAAGGTAAGGAGGAACCGGTCGAACAGGAAGAGTTTTTCGATGAATGGGAGATATGGGATCAAGATCTTTACGAAGAACCTGAAGATATCGATTATGAAGAGGAAGTGCTAGATGACGATAAATTGCCTTTAGAGAAGGCGGTCAGGAGAGAGGAAAAGAAACCCGTTTCCCTTATACAGCTAGTAGACGCTTTTGAAGACGCAAAACAAGAAGCAAAATACAGAGAAAAGATGGAGAAGATCAGGAAAGAGAAGAAAAGAAAAAGGGAACAGGAATTGGAAGAGCGTGACGAAAACTATGAAACGCGTTCCCATGAAGAAGATATACAGAGCGAAATATCGAAGATCTGGAAAAGGATATGCTGTTATGAACAGAAAGTTATAACTTTGAGCATGATACATGACGATCGGAAAAAAGATATCATCACCGCTCTCTTATCCACACTATTCCTCAATAAAAGCAAGAAGATCAAGGTCAAGCAGATCGACTATCCAGACGGACAGATCTTGATCGAAAATCTTGTCCCAGAAGAGCAAAGAGAAAACAGACTTATGGACCTGGCGATGGAAAGTCAGGAGGAAGAGCCATCGATGGGAAGGATCAACGTTTACTGATCTATTCCTTTTCTACGTAGTAATATTCTCCTTTAGATTTTTGTTTTCTATCTAGCCTAGAATTGAGTTTGTTAACTCTCGGTCGATACGTGTCAGCGTCTCTTCTAAAAGTTATCTCTACCTCTTTTAGGAAGTTGTTCATACCTTTTCTCATCTCGTAAGGTCCCTCTCCTTTTCCTCTCACTCCTGGTTCACCGGAGAAATTCATTATCAAGTCCGAAACATAATCTATGAAATATACATCGTGGTCTACTATCATGCCTCCCTTGTCTCTTTTCTCCATGAACCTCCTGATAACTTTAGCGGCGGTCATCCTTCTATCCGCGTCAAGGTAGGCACTCGGCTCGTCGATCAGATAAAGATCAGCAACTCTACCTAACGAGAGAGCGAGTACCACTCTTTGGAGTTCACCACCGCTGAGATTTGGAACCTCTCTCTCATATAAGTCCGGAAGATCCAGAGGTTTCAGAACATTGGATTGGAAAAAGCCCTCATCAAGACTATCTCCGATCTCAATCCTGTACAGGTCTATGACTCTACCCTCATAGTCTGGCTTGATATACTGTGGTTTGTAGCTGACAGTTATGTCCTTTCTTATCTCGCCCTCAGTGGGTTCTATCGCGTCAGCCAGCATCTTCACGAACGTAGTTTTACCTGTAGCGTTTGGACCCACGACTCCGATCACCTCTCCCTCCGGTATCTCACCGGCTTCGGTCTCCAATCTGAAAGAATCCCACTCTTTCACTAGCTTATCGTACTCGACGATCGGTTTAGAATGCCATTCAGATTTTGGAGCTCTTTTCTCGAATGTTATCTCCGTATCTCTGAAACGTATGTTCTCTTCATCGAGGAAACCTCTCAGGTAAGAGTTTATGGCAACTCTAACACCCTTAGGGTGGGATACGACCCCATAAGCTCCTTTCGACCCGTAAAGTAGATGTACATTATCAGCTAGGAAATCCAAAACGGCCAAGTCGTGCTCGATTACCATCACCCTATTATCTTCACTCTTTTCCTTTATAGCTTCAGCTACGTTCAATCTTTGACTTATATCTAGATAAGAGGAAGGTTCATCGTAGAAATAAACATCCGCTTCTTTAGTAGAAGTCGCGGCTATTGCAACTCTTTGGAGTTCGCCGCCAGAGAGATTAGTGATCTTGGAGTCCAACGTATTTTCGATCTCTAGAGTTTCCACCCATTTCTCGTAATCATCACCTATCTTAGAGAGGAGATCTTCGACTTTACCGTTATAGTGAGCTGGTATCTTATCTACATATTGTGGCTTCAAAGCGGTCTCAAGCTCACTATCGGCCAAGGATTTGAAATAGGCTCCTAGAGCCGTTCCGGAATATTTGTCTACAACACGGTCCCATGAGGGGTCTTCTTCATAGTTCCCTAAATTCGGAGTTATCTCACCCGATAACATCCTGATAGCTGTTGTTTTACCTATGCCATTAGCTCCTAGTAGGCCGGTCACCATCCCATCTTCAGGAAGAGGAAGGCGGTAAAGCCTGAAACTGTTGTCTCCAAATTGGTGTATCAGATCCGTATCAAGTTCCTCTGGAAGATTGATCATCTTGATAGCGCCGAAAGGACACTTATCGACACATATGCCGCAACCTTCGCACAGCTCTTCAGAGATCTTCACAGCGTCTTCCGTTTTCACTATGGTCTCATTGCCTGTTCGGACCATGGGACAGTAGTTTATACACTCATAACTGCATCTGTCGGATTGGCACTTATCCTCTATAAGTACGGCTATACGCATTTAAACACCTCATACCAACGGTCTTATTTTAGATTGATGCATTCATTCTTGGTCAAATCCAGTCCTGATATCTGCTGCAAGACCTTTATCGAAGACATCTACTTCCTCCTGAGTGAGAAAGACTCTTGCTGTCGCGACTAAATCATCATCTTGAGTTACAACCAAGGCTTCATCCCCGCGTCTTAGGTCTGAAGACATACCGGTAACAAACTTCGAAAAGACGCTCTTTCCATCCCTATTGAACTCGGCACTTTCATCCGTCACCTCTATCCTCATATCGGGAGGATCAAATTCATCTAAAAGTATCTTTGCTCCTGCTTCCTTCAAAGTGAAAAATCCATCGTAATGTCTTATAGATAGGATGTGATCGTTGTCTAACTTCACATTTTTGATCCTGCCCTTATTGTTCTTGACGTATGATAAATTTCCGTCTGTTAAAGCTTCTCCGGCTTTTTCACCGACTTGATAATCCGCTGTAGCTCTGATCTTCATCTCGTCGAAGTCTATGTTTTTAGATTCAGATAGAGTTGTTAAAGTCTCTTCACCTTTCCACTGGATAAGTTCATCTATCGACTTCTGCCTTCTATAATGATCTAAAGAGAACATATGAGCGGGATGAGAGGGGAACACGGATTGAGCTACAGGATATACCGCATCCAATTCGAGCGGTACAGGGCCAATTTGATCGTAAACTAAAAGGTTCACATCGTAATTCTCCAACTTCTCTATCTCCTCTCTAAGAGACCTGCTGTACGGTTTGTTCACCTGATTTGAGTCGAAATAAACTGTAGGGCCGTTCTTTGGAGGTTTGTATTCATCGAGTATCCACCGCATTATCCTTTTGAAGGTCGGCCTGTAGTTTGACTCCTGTCCCGTGTAAAGCGCTGCTCGTTTTCTACTCCTAGGCTCGAATCTTTCGAGAAATTGATACTCACCATTCAATACTTCTAAAGCTTCGAGAAGTTTTGGATGACTCCTAACCCTTCTTTCCACCATCTCCCAAAGATCTCCTTCTCTTATCGACTGCTTTACCTTATCTATCTCGCGGAAACATATCCATAGGTTATGTTCAGCTATAGGCGTGATATCGCCTTTATTGTAAATTTGAGCAAGTTCTTCGGCATCGTGAGAACTGCAGATAGGACATTCACACCCAAGATAATCGATATCTTCTATATTTCTAGTTCCGTCTGGATACATCATGTCTCCTCTTTTTGCATACTTGGCATAGGAGCTAGAATCGAATAGATCACAGCCGAGAAGGACGGCTAGAGAGTAAAGCATGGGATGACCAGCTCCGAAAAGATGCACCGGACCTTTCGGACCTAGTCCTTTTTTTGAAGCTATGATAACCTCGGCTAAGTCACGATACCTATAATCCTCCATCAGAGGTACTACACCACCTATAGGATATAGACCGCCGTCCATCTTTGCCAGGGATACAGCACAACTCTCTCTAAGATCGAGATAGATAGAGCCCTGAATCGGCAACGCGTTAAGGCTGGCTTCATCTTTTTGTGCCATTTCAGCCCTTTCGATAGTCTTTTCAACTTTTTTGTTAGCTGTCTCTCTAGAATCGTCCGGCTCCGTGAATTCATCCAAGATGGTCACTACATCTGAACCGATCCTTCTTTGAAATTTTAGTATCTCTTCCGCTTCTACATCGATATCGCCGTAGACATGTGCCTGAAACGTCCCGGAATCAGTCATTATAGGGCCTGAGAATCCCAAGAGTTCGTGGACACCTTTATTCAAACTTTCCTCCCTCAGATCTTGGTCTTTGTATAATATGTAGGAGTTTGTGATCAAGATATCAGTATTGAATTCCTCCTCAAGTTTTCTCACCGGGACCAGTTCTCGGTTCGGGTTTATAACAGGCATGATGGCCGGAGTCTCGATGGTTCCATGTGGGGTAGTGAACTCGCCTAGTCTTGCCAGACCCTCTTTTTCTTTGATCTCGAACATCTTGTCACTTTTTTTAAAATTAGGTAGGAGTTATAAGCTTATTTGGTTTCGTTAAAGAAAAAAGAATGTAAAATAATAAAGGGTTTTATGGGTTATCAGGGTTTTACTCTTCTTCATCTTCGGACTTTTTGACTACTTTCTTTTTGACTTTCTTCTTTGGTTTTTTCTTGACTTTCTTCTCTTCCTCTTCAGTCTCATCAGTGCTTTCCTCTAGTTCTTGCTTCTCTTCGTTCTCATTTGTCTCTCCTTCGCTTTCGAAGAGTTCATCTTCTTCTGATGACTCCTCTTCTAGGGATTCTTCATCCTCTGATGGAGGCTCCTCAAATAATTCATCTTCTTTTGATGGCTCCTCTTCAGTAGACTCCTCCATCTCTTCTTCATCTGATTTTTCTTCCTCTAGCTCTTCTTCGAATGTCATTTCTTCGTCCATCTCTTCTTCACTCTCTTCCTCTAGGAACACTTCCGAGTCCTCTTCTTCCAGGTCTATAAGACTCGTTCCACACTTCTGACAGACTGCATCGTCAACACTGTTGAGGGTCCCGCAATTTGGACATTCTACACTACCTTCTCTCCGCTGCTTTTCTTTTCTCTCCAGCCAATCTTCAAAGGTGACGAAGGAGGGTTTATCTTTCCACCAGTCCATGAACTCTTGCTGGGAAAGTTCTCTATCCAATTCTTCCTCAGCTTCTCTCTTCTTTTGCCGGATGAATTTCTTGTACTGTTTTCTCATCCTCTGAGTATAATCTTCGACTTCCTTTCCAGTTTTCACGAATTCTGCACCACATTCAGGACAGACATCTTGATCAGCAGGTATCCACTCGCTACATTCACTACATTTAACAGTATCCATGTCGAACTCTACTCCACACTTGGGACAGCTGGTAGCCTCTGCCGAGATCGTTGCTCCACAATTTCCACATTCGACCATCTCTCCAACGCCGAAGAACTTGAAATACGCGAAGGCTGATCCGGCGCCGCCTGCGGCTATCGCAACTATCACCAGAAGAAGCCACCAGGGTATGCCGGCGATTTCTAAAACATCGGTTTCGACCTCGACTGATTCTTGAGTACTCTGTACATCATGAGTATGAGCTTCAAATTCTACTGTATATTCTCCAGAGGCATCCTCAGGTATCTGTATGAATGTACCGAATTCTCCATCATCGCCGGTAGAAACTGTCTCGCTGACTAGTTCAGGACTCGATCGGATGGAGATAGTGACATCTATATTCTCTAGAGGTTTACCATCACCGTCTCTAACGACTCTACCACTGAAATGATAGGAATC
>CAYXPD010000061.1:0-6265 GCA_964466995.1 uncultured Thermoplasmata archaeon
TATCAATTGTGCTCCTATGACTACGTAAATCAATAAAGGTCCTACCGCCACGGAATAAAGAAAACAGTAGATCGCTAGTAAGATACCTATGATCGCGAGCCCGTAGTTAACCAAAGTGGTGTCCAATTTCTTACCTACGAGATAAGAGAGGACAGCGGATAAGAGAAGAGCGACAGTGTAAAGCCAGCCTATATCATAAACATCCCTTCCAACTAACAGCAAGTAAACAGGAACCATGTTCATCACGATGAAGAAGGGAGAACTCAGAAATTCAACTAAGAGAAATCTTCTAGTTTTGAGATCAGATTTTTTCACATCACTGATGATGGACGGACTCATGGATGAACTGCTGACTGAAAAGGCATTATTTAAAATTATTTTAAAAGTTAACTAAATCAACTGCTTTCAACTACCATGGGTAGATGAAAAAAGATATTTTCGATCATAATCTATCGCCGAGAATTCGATCAAACGATATGAGTTGTCCTCTATAAAGATGAAAATATTTGCAGATGTTATTTAATCATATATTATTTGGTTTAAAAAAGTTCCCTATGATCTTTTCAGCCTCACGTCAAATCTTGCTCCGCCCATCTTAGAATGCTTCACATCTACGGTCCCTTCATAACTCTCAGCTATTTTTTTGATCATGTACAATCCTAATCCAGTTCCCGCAGTGTCACCAACCTTGAATCCTTTCTCAAATATCTTTTTTTTATCTTCATCAGATATGCCTATACCGTTATCCTCAAAAGTAACTATGCACTCATCTTCTTCATGCTGAGAATTGATTCTGATCTTATCACAATCTGAATGTCGGATAGAATTTTCAAAGAGGTTAGAAAAAAGTTCTTCTAATAGAGTGCCACCCTGAGCTTTACAATCGATCTTGTTTATTTCCAAAGTAATCCCTTTTTCCTCTAGTTGATCCTGATATTTAGATAGGACTTCATCTAAGACCGGTTTCAGCTCGATTCGGCTTACTTCCTCTTCTTTTTCAATCTCTCTAAGTTTTCTGACCTTATCTATGATCTCGATACCGTTTTCAGTGGCCTGTTTTGCTTTTTCTAGATATTCATCAACTTCTTCCGGAAGCTCGTGTTCCTCCATGAGTTGAAGATATCCTTGGGTGATCTGAGCTTTGTTTCCAACGTCATGCCGAAGAAGTGAGTGTAGGAACTCTTCCCTTTTTTCTGTCTCTATCCTCTTCAAAGCTTCGATTACATGACTGATCAACAACTCAGCTATTTTCAGATCCTCTTCATCAAAATGTCCACGTTCTGTAGAAACGGCTTGGAAGATCCCATATTCATCGATCGGTAAACTTATGATAGATTTATAATCACTTTTTACGGGCTTAGATTCTCTCTCTTTTGTGAGATCGTCGATAAGATATGATTCTTGATTTAAATATGTTCTTTTACTCGTACCTCCTTCTTCGATCGGCTTGTCTACATGTCCATCTTCAGGGACACCAGAAGAGGTGGCCTTTACCACGAATTTATCTCCCTCTACAGCGTCGAACCCGCACATATCGAAATCTAATATATCCTCCGCCGCTTGCAATGCTTGGGAGTAAATTTCTTCTTCTGATTGACAGCTTTCTAGTTCTGCGCTGGCCTGATGTAATCTTTCTACTTTTTCTTTGCTCCTTTTCAATTGCATCTCTGACTTCAAACGGTTAATAGCTTCCGTCGCATGATTGACCAAAATCTCAGCGAGTTCTAGATCCTTTTCATCTAAACCTTCTACCTCGGTCGATAATGCTTGATATATACCGAAATCCCCCATAGGGATCGTTATCGAGGATCTATAATCACTGACTACGGGTTTAGAAAAATCAACTTCTCTTCGATCTTTTACCAGTAGGCTTTCCTTCTCCTCATATACTTTTCTGCTGATCCCAGCATCTGCTATCTTTCTTTTTATGAAACCATCCTCGATCTCGCTGGAAACAGCTTGTGGTACGAATTCTCCCTGCTCTACAAAATCTATACCACACACCTCAAAGTCTAAGATTTGTTCAGAAGTCTCTACCACTAATTCACATATATCATCTACGCTCTCACACATCTTGAGCTCAGTAGCTCTTTTATGGAGCTTTTTGATCCCTTCATTTCTTCTCTTGAGTTCTTGTTCGTGTTTTTTTCTTTCCGTTATATCTTCTAGTGTTTCTATAGCTCCGATCCTGTTTCCTTCAGAATCTTTTATCGGAGCTGCCGTAAAATATATCCACTTACCATCCTTGCCAAGGTTGGGATTGAAAGCCTCCATTTCGTAAGCATGGGGTAGAACAGTCGATTTCGTGAACTCATCACCATAATATTTTTCGATCTCATCTTCAGGAACATCTTCCAAGACTAAATCTGCCATCACTGGTCTTTCCTCATTATAAAAAGCTCTCCAAACCCCTTTCGTTCCGATGATTTCGTTCTCTGGTATACCAGTCAAATTTTCACAACCTCTATTCCAATGAGTAACTTTGTGTTCTTCATCTATCACGAATGTGGGTATAGAACTATTTTCTATGACTTGAGATAACCATAATCTATTCTTCTTCAGTTCATCTTGGTACCTGATCCCATCTATAACTTGCCACATGTAGGAAATGAGCATCTCTGCCATCTCAAGATCAAATTCATCGAAGTAATTTTTCTGGTAAGACAAAGCCTGAAATACTCCTTCATCTTTTATCGGAACGCTAAGAGCCGATTTAAATTTTGGATCAGAAGGTTGGGCCTTATCCCATTCTGATAAGTCCTCGATCAGATAGGATTCCTTATTTTGGTAAGTCAGTCCTCTTATTCCTTCATCTTTTGGCCATTTTTCCCCTTCCTCTACATTTTTTGCTTTAGTCGCCTGGACAACTAAAGCCCCGTTTTCCTCCATTAGAATACTGCTGGCTTGAAACTCCAAAATCTCCTCAAATGAATTTAGAACGTGCTGGTAAACATCTCCCTCTTTATCGTAGTTACCCAATTCTATAGAGGTTTGATACAATTTTTTGATCTTCTTTTCTCTTTCCATTTTTTCTTTTTTAGTCTCAAATTGTTCGACTTCCCTGACGATAGCATGACCTAAAAATTCAAATTGATCTTTGGGACTTCCCTCTTTTTTTATGTATCGATCAGCCCCTAGATTCAAAGCTTTCATCGCAACATCCTCTCTGCCCTTACCGGTGAACATTATGAATGGTATATCGCCATCTCTTTTTTCTCTGATATCTTCTAAAAATTCTAATCCATCTTTCTCAGGCATCTGATAATCTGAGACAATCACATCGAAGTCAACTTCATCGATCATCTCAAGAGCCGTATCAGCAGAAGAGACAGTCGAAACTTCTATTTCATGAGAGACTCTTTCCAAAAATATCTTAGCTTGTTCCAGTAATGAAGTTTCATCATCGACTAAAAGCGTTTTGATTGACATCCTACTCTAAACCTTTGGGAGAGCAAATGATAAACTTATGTATAAAGAATTTTTTCTCATTAACTAAACCACGTCTATTTGTCATTTCTTAATTCTTATCTCCACAAACCGTACAGTTGGGATCTTTCTCAATATCTATCAACTCGATATCATTTCTCCCTACACCGAAGATTAGCAATTTGCCTTTAAGCATATTTCCGTGACCGGTCACTGCTTTGATAGCTTCGTTCGCTAAAAGAGTTCCAAACAAGCCTGAATTCGTACCTAGAATAGGAAAAGTCTCTTTTTTCTCTGGAGGTTCCGGAAAGAGGCATCTCAAGCATGGAGTTTCTCCAGGGATGATAGTAGTCATCTGACCATGAGTGCCTTCAACCGCAGCATGGATTAAAAGAACTGTCTCTTCTACAGCGAATTCGTTCAATAGATATCTGGTCTCAAAATTATCGAGAGCGTCTACAATCACCTCACAGCCTTCTAAAACATCCAAATTCTCCTCAATAATCTTTCCATCGAAAACTTCTACTTCTATATCGGAATTGAGTTTTTCCAACTTCTTGGAAGCAGATTCCGTTTTCTTTTTCTCACCAATGTCCTCTTCCCAGTGGAGGATCTGCCTGTTCAGATTACTCAGCTCTATTCCCTCATAATCTACGAGTAACAACTCACCCACACCAGCAGATGCCAAGAAAAACGAAGCTGGACAACCGAGACCTCCTAGACCTACAACTGCGACTCTAGAATCCTTCAACTTTTCCTGACCCTCCTCTCCGAAGACTCTTATCTGCCTATCGTATCGCTCCAAATCTCTATCATTCAACTCTTCAGTCATCGGACTTTTTCCTCCTGACATTTTCCTGTTTTTCTTCGTTAACCTTTAACTCAAAAACATCTGGTCTCGAGTAATGACCAACCACGTCAAATTCAAATCTGCTTTTACAGATATCTCCAATGTCAAGTTCAGCATAAAGTACTCCTTCTTCACCGTATAGAGGCCCTTCGATAGTTTTCCCCATAGGTGAGATTATCGCGCTGCCTCCCCTACATATGACCTCTCTATCAAAATTCAATTCTTCCAAAGCATAATCTGGATACATATCTCTAGTGACGTATTGATTACATCCTAGCACAAAACATCGACCTTCATAAGCTATGTGGCTCAAGGTAGACTGCCAAACATCTTCGGTCGCTGCAGTAGGAGCCAAATATATATCAACTCCCTTCTCATACATCGCGGTCCTAGCTAATGGCATGTAATTCTCCCAGCAAATCAGACCTCCAACTCTGCCAAACTCCGTTTCTATAACATCTAGTGTACTCCCGTCTCCCTCTCCCCAGATAACACGTTCAGCGCCGGTAGGCTTCAACTTTCTATGTTTCCCCCTAATCTCGCCGTCAGGACCAAAATAGATAACAGTGCAGTATAAAGTTCCGCCTCTTTTTTCAGCTTCCCTCTCAATAACACCCATCGCGAGGTACACTTCTTTTTCACGGACTATCTCTGCTAACTTGTCTGTTATCTCCCCTGGTATTTCAACTGAATTTTCGTAATATCTCTGCCACAAGTTTCTTCCCTCTTTCTCGTTTATACCAACTTTAGCTCCAAAATCTAGACCTCGAGGATAAGCGGGTATGAAGGCTTCAGGGAACAGTATCAATTCCGCCTCCTCAGATACTTCCTCGATCAAACCACATGCTTTTTCCACCGTCTTCTCCTTGTCAAACAAAAAAGGCGCGGCCTGAACCACCGCAACATTCACGGAATCTTTTGAATCCGACATATCGATCATAAAATGGAATTACATAACAACAATTAACATTTTTCTATACCCTCTTTCATAAAGACTTTAGACCGGAACCTGTTAACGGTATCAAAACACTGTCTCCTCTATCAAATTCTCCCTTCTCAAGTAAATCTAGAAAAGCTGCATAGGGCATTGCTGAAGTTGTCTCAACAAGAAATCCCATGGAGAGCAGTTCCTCCTTAGCGAGATCAATCTTCTCATCCTCCACCGAGATGGAAAAACCGCCGGTCTTTTCAAGCACTTCTCTCATCTGGTCGGTCCTTGGAGGTTCTATGATCTCTACTCCAGAGGAGAGTTCACTCTTTTTCTACTCATCTCTCGTAAACTTTCATACCCTTTTGCTTCAACTGCTATCATCTGTGGAATCTTATCGACCACTTCAAAACTGGAAAGTTCAGAAAACCCTTCGTAAATTCCCAGGAACAAGGTTCCACTCCCAGTAGGGACCAAAACTCTATCCACTTCTTGATCTACACCTACCTCATATGCAGATATCTTCGTACCGTCCAAAAAGAAAGGATTGTACCAGTGAGAAACGTAATTAGCGTCTTCAAATTCTAGAGCTCTTTCATGTACATCCATCCTAGTTCCAGAAATTTCGTGAATTTCAGAAGCTAACTCATCTAAGATCCTTCTCTTGGCTTCTCCTATCTCGTCCGGGACAAATATATGCGTTTTTATTCCCTCAGATTTACCATAAAGAGCTAAGCTTATGGCAGCATTCCCAGAAGAATCTAAGCTCACCTCATCTATGCCTTCTTCCTTCAACTTCGCAACGCTAACGTAAGTACCTCTATCTTTGAATGAACCGCTAGGCATAAGATACTCTAATTTGAAAATTACATCAACACCTTCTATATTTTTCTTGATTGTCGGCGTTATAGGAGGGGACAGATTGGGAAGAAATCTATCCTCTACCGAGAAGAAACCCCAATATCTTCTCATATCTGATTTATCTAGATTGATTATTTTCTCAAAAGATTTATCGAAATCATTTTTTATTATCAAAGGGCCTCCACACTCACATCTCAGAC
>CAYXPD010000062.1:0-6259 GCA_964466995.1 uncultured Thermoplasmata archaeon
CACTTGCTTCGTCTAGGAACGATCCGAGCTCTGAGACCACCTCCCTCACCAGTTCCATTCCTTCAGAAGTAGGACGGTAAAAACTTCCTGACCTGTCTATGAGATCATCTTCTTCCATTTTAGAGATATAATTGGAGACCGCCTGCTCACTCATATCCAATTCCGAAGCAAGGTCAGCAAGTCTATTTGGTCTTTCAACTGCTGAATTGTAAAGTAAGAGGAACTTTGTCATCTTAGATTTGTCACGTAATATCTTCATAGAGACCGGTTAACACTAATGTAGAAGGTATATAATTGCATTTTCTTCATCGGGTAATAAAAAGATTTATTATACTTACAGGAAATCTCAAGAACATGGGACTGAAGTCCGAGATCAGCAGATTCCAACGAAAAACTTCGAGGAGTGATAGAAAAGATCTGGTTGCCTATTGGAAGGAAGAGGAATTATACGATGACAAAATAAAGGACGTCTTTTCTCTTATCTTCCGCACTAGAGGTTGTTACCGAACCTACACTTCCGGTTGTTCGATGTGCGGCTATTATACGGATACGAATCCTCAGATCAAGAAAGAAGATATAAAAGATCAATTGGACGAAGCCATATCGAATTACGAGGGACAAGATATCGTCAAGATATACACTTCTGGTAGTTTTTTAGATAGCGATGAAATAGATGAAGAAACACGTCTCCAGATACTCGATAGTTTTGATGCTGAGAAAATAGTGATAGAGACGAGGCCAGAATTTGTAGAGAGAGAACATGTTAAAAAACTCTCCCAAACGGTAGATGAGTTGGAGATCGCACTCGGACTCGAATCAGCTAATGATTTCGTTCTAGAGAACTGTATAAACAAAGGATTTACATTCAACGATTATAAGAAAAGCATTGACAAAATATCAGACCTGGTCTCGGTAAGGACTTACCTGCTATTAAAACCTCCTTTTTTAACGGAAAAAGAAGCTATAAAGGATCTGATAGATTCGATCGAGAAGATATCTAAACAAACTGATATAATATCTATAAATCCGGTCAATATTCAGAGAGGTACCCTACTTGAAGAACTTTGGCACAGGAAATTGTACAGTCCTCCTTGGCTGTGGTCTATAATCGAGGTACTAAGATCCATTGAAATAGTTGACACCCCGATCATCGTTTCAAAGGCTGGGTTAGGGTCTGAAAGAGGAGCTGACAATTGCGAAGACTGCAATGATAAGGTATTGAATTTGATCGAGCGGTTCAACAAAAATCAGCAAAAATCCATCTTAGATGATCTTCCGGAATGCGATTGTAAGAGTAAATGGAAGATCGAAAAAGAGCTAGCACCGTTCCTACACTTCAGAGGCTCGCCTGAGATATTACGCGACAGATACGCTGGATATGTCTGAGTGTCTCATCATGATCTTCCTTGCAATCGATAGATTTCTTCCCTCTTTTCCGATAGCACGCGCTTTGTTTTCTTGGGCAACTTCCACAGTTCCATGTTTTACTCCGTTCTTATCTTCGATCTCTACGTCTTTGACGTCATAACTGTAAAATATATTTTTGAGTAGTTTTTCCTCGTCATCACTGTATTCTATAACGTGCACGTTCCTATCGATCGCATCGCTGATCTTTGTGACGTTTTTACCTCCTTTACCGATCGCCTTCTGGATAGATCCTTCTTCCACGATAAATATTACCTTTTCGGGTATATCAATGCAGTCTACGACTTCGGCATCGGTGATCTCTTCGAAAACGGAGATATATCTAAGGGTCTTTTCATTGAAAGTGATATCTTCCATGCTTTCAGACATCTTTATTCCGCCCTCAAAGAAAATATATTCGAATTACCACCGTCTTTGATCGAAATGGCGGAAACGGCAAAAGGTTTTCCCGCCGCAGAGCCTAACTGTTGATTGTTTCCTCTGTAGACGTATATCGGAACTCCTTCGTATTCTTTACTATCCTTCAGGCTATCATCAGGACAGTTAGACGCGACTATCAAAAGTTCACAATCGTCTTCTTCGGCATTTTCCTTCGCCTCTTTGAGACCGAAATCGACCTCTCCTGTGTTAACGGCCATCCTGATTTCTCTATTCACATCCATTCTAGCAACACCTTTCTAAAGTAATCATCATCTTCATCTTGAAGCTGTTATTTATGATTTATTATAGAATTTACTCTTCATCTCCCGTTTTGGCACTCATACCAGATTGGAGACCTGTGTATTTAACATCGACGTCTCCGGTACCCTGAGTAATAGGCTGTCCAACTATAACGTTCTCAGCGACCCCACTGAGTTCGTCTTTTTCACCGATTATCGCCGCTCTCAACAGATGCTGGCTTGTGATTTCAAATGCAGCTCTTGCCAGAACGCTGGTCTTCTTACCGGAAACACCGTGTCTACCTATAGCTTTCAAGTCACCTTCATTTGTCATTATATCAGATACGAGCATCACGTGCCGGATATCGACTTCTAGACCCTGTTCGTCTAGAGTGTTTTTTGCTTCATGTATTAATGAATTCCTTGCAGCTTCTATTCCAAGTACGTTGTATATCTCGTGAGGACTGTTGGTCCTGGTTTTTTCGATGTCGACACCTTCCATCTTCAGGACTTCCTCGAGATTAGAACCTTCCGTGTATATGACGAATTCTCCTCCGTCTCTGCGTATCACACCTCTTTCGATTCCTTTTATCCCTTTGATCTTCATATCTTTAGCATTTTCCACAGCCTCGTGAAGAAGACTAAATTTCCCTTCTTCTACACCGATATTGATCTCTTCTCCAGAAACGCTTACGTCTCCTTCGATCCCTCTAGATTTTTTTAGTTTTTCGACTATCTCTTTCATCTCTATATTTTTATCCTTTAAACTGTCCATATCAGGCTTTATGACTATATTGGTTTCCGCCATATCTATCTCGACATCAGCCACGTCCTTCAACCTAGTGATCTCCAATCTAGACGCGAGCCTTTTAGCCTCATCTCTATCGTCCTTCAATTCCTCATCAAGATGCACTTCCATAGAAGGTGTACTGGGAACTTTCCTCGCATCGACGATCTCTATCATCCTAGGTAGTCCTTGCGTTACACCGATCTCTGCAACACCGGCATGGTGGAATGTTCTCATGGTCATCTGTGTACCTGGCTCACCTATCGACTGAGCACCTACGATACCGACGGATTCCTTCGGATCGACTTTTCTGTTCTGATACCTGTCATTCACTATCTCTATTATGTCTTCATAATCATCTTCCGAGATGTCGTGGTTCTTCAGTCCTTCAGCAGTATCTTTGATTATTGCTCTAGGAAGATTATAGCCTTTTTCTTCCGCGATTTCTTTGACCTTAAGAGAGGTACCTTCAAGTTCGTCGAATTTATCCGGAATTATTTCATCTCGGCTTTGGGTTTCTTCTTTTTCTTCTTCGTCTTTGCTCTTTTTCTTCTTTTTCTTTTTGCTCTTAGGTTTTTTACCTATCAATTCCTTAACTTCCTCGGCTTTTTTTTCATCTAGGACATCTTCAAGCTCCTCTTTCGAGGCCGATTTGACGTCACCTAAGAGAAATCCTTCATCAGCTAGTTTTTTTGCGGTTTCTTCGTCTATATCTCTTCGCTTCAATGCTTGGATGGTGTCCTTCTTAGCCATTATTTCTCCCCTCCTGTTTTGAATTCACGGATAACGTCGTCTATATCAATGGCATCCCCTCTCTTGCTTTTCATCGGATCTACGCCGTCCTCTCCGTATTGGAATTGGACGACGGTATCGGCGGAATTCCTAACAGTTCCATCATTCTCTACCATCAGGTCTTCAAGTGCGTTTATCAAACGTCTCTGCATGTATCCAGACCTACTGGTACGGACGGCAGTGTCGACGAGTCCTTCTCTACCTCCCATGCTGTGGAAGAAGTACTCGACAGGATTAAGGCCTTCCTTGTAAGAAGACTTGACGAAACCTTTAGATTCAGCACCCAGTTCTCCTCTTTTGAAGTGAGAAAGTGTTCTCTCTTCAAATCCTCTACTTGGCCTCTCTCCCCTGATCGCCTGCTGTCCAAGGGCACCGGCCATCTGGGTCAGATTGAGCATACTCGCTCGTGCTCCAGTTCTAGCCATAACGACAGCGTTATTTCCTAATCCTAGATGTTTGCTGGCTATCTGACCAGCATCGTCTCTAGCTTTACCCAGTTCTTTCATTATCTTCAGTTCCAGGGTCTCTTCCAATCCTCTTCCTGGGAGTTCTTCAAGGTCGCCTTCTCTATAGGCCTCGATCAATTCTCTCACTTTATTCTCTGCTTTATCGAGTAAAGCGTTGATCTGCCTTTTCGCCTCTTCAGGGATCTCCTCATCATCTATACTCGTAGTGAATCCTCTCAATGTGATGACTCCTAAAGCAATTGTTGTGATCTGGTCGATGAACTTCCTTGCGGTGTCGGTCCCATGGTCTCTAGCTAACTTATCGACTACCTCTCCTGCAAAGGCGCTCACCGCGTTTTCGTCTATTGTGCCATGTTTTAGTTGTCCATTTTCGATCTTCACGTATCCGTCGATATCGCACTTTTCTTCATCGCAGGTATCGCAATTTTCACAGATCGATGCCTGGAACTCTATATTTAGATCATCCGGCAAGAAATGACTGAAGATATCTTTACCTTTCCAGACTTTCTGTCCGTCCTCTTCTACCGGGTCGGGGAAACTCTCGGTCTTGAGATTTGAAAATATACTGACAACGTCTTCTCTGGTGAAGGAAGGGTTTTCATGTGTGAGGAAAAACAGACCGCTTATATGGTCCTGGATAGCTCCTATGATAGGTCCTCCGAATCTCGGAGATAGGATGTGTTCTTGCACTTTCATCAAGACTTTTGCTTCCGCCCTTGCTTCCTCACTCTGTAACACGTGAAGGTTCATCTCGTCACCGTCGAAGTCCGCGTTGTAAGGAGGACAGACCGCCAGATTTAACCTAAAGGTTTTACCGGGAACGACTTTAACCTCGTGGGCCATCATAGACATCCTGTGCAGCGAGGGCTGCCTATTGAAGAGAACTATATCGCCGTCCTTCAGTTCCCGCTCGATGGTAAAGCCGGGTTCAACTTTTTCGGCGACAGTTTCAGAATTCTTTTCTGTAATCTTTATTCTTCTACCATCTGGTCTTATCATGTAATTAGCTCCAGGTAAATAATTTCCGTCTTCCGTTGGGGAAGGACCCCTCGCGACTATCTCTTTTGCTTGCTCTAGATTCATAGGGGTCACCTGAAACGGGACCGTTAACTCACGAGCAGCTTTCTCTGGTACACCCACTTCGTTGATCGAAAGCCACGGATCGGGAGATATGACACTACGGGCGGAGAAATTGACCCTTTTCCCGCTCAAATTCTGTCTGAAACGCCCTTCTTTCCCCTTCAATCTTTGGATCAGGGTCTTCAAAGTCCTTCCACTCCTGTGACGGGCTGGAGGTATTCCGGAGGTCTGATTATCGAAGTAAGTCGTAACATGATACTGTAATAGATCCCACAAATCCTCAACGATGAGCTGTGGAGATCCCACATCCCTGTTCTCTCTTAATCTTTGGTTGATCCTTAATATATCTACAAGTTTGTGAGTAAGGTCATCCTCAGATCGATCTCCAGATTCTAATGTTATCGATGGTCTAACAGTGACGGGGGGAACCAGTAGTACTTTCAAAACCATATATTCTGGTCTCGTGACATCAGGATTTATACCGAGAGGCCAGAGATCGTCATCAGGTATCCTTTCTAACCTAGCTCTTACTTCTTTAGCCGTTAACTTAGTATTCTCTTCTCTAAACGTTGTCGGTTTATCCAATTTTATCTTCCGCTGCTCTGTTTTGCAGTGAGGACAGATGTTGTTCTTCCTGGCTTCCTTGGAAACGTCCTTGGCCAATGACCGGATATCTAATAGGTCTGCACCCATGTTCTCCATCTCTTCCATCCTCTCCAGATACTGAGTGCTTTCCTCTTCCGGTAGAAGTATTCTGCCACATTCGCTGCAGGTAGACCTGAGCAGTTTCTTGATCTCCTTTACGTAACCTATATGGATCACCGGCATGGCCAATTCTATGTGACCGAAATGGCCGGAACATTCGTCCACTCTTCCCCCGCACGTTTTACAACGTAAACCGGGTTCTATGACACCGAGATGAGGGTCCATCAATCCCATCTCGATGGGAAAACCGTCGTCGTCATAAGTATCTGGTGTGATTATCTTCGTAGCGGAAAGATCTCTTTTTTCTTCGGGAGACATGTAAGCGAATTCTATACTACTTATCC
>CAYXPD010000063.1:0-6184 GCA_964466995.1 uncultured Thermoplasmata archaeon
AACGTACATCTCCTGCTGAGAAGAACCGACTATAAGCTTTTTAATTTTCTTTTTGTGAAGCAGTTCAGAGACAATACTTTCTATAATCTCAGTCTGAAAGCCTGTGTAATACTTGATATTTGAAAATGAAGCGGGTCCATTGCCTTTTAAATAGCGTTGGATTATTTTTTTCCTTGCCTCTTCTTTTTCCATCGGTTCGACTTCAAGAGCTCTATATTGATTTGTAGAAGACCATCCATCTCGGCCCGTATATTCTCTAACTACATAGAGGTTCCTATCGAGTTTTTTGATTATCTCCTTAGCCCTTTCATTCTCTAAATCACTTTTCTTCTTTATCTCCCTGACTGTATTAGCCTTTCCACTCCTGATAAGGTCTAATAAATTTTTTTCCTCCTCAGAAAGATCTTCTGTCCTATAAGCTCCAACGAAAGCTGGTATATCATCTTTCAACGCGTATCTTACCCGGCCCTTTACAAATCTACCTTCAACTATCTTACCTTCTCTTCTCATCTTTTTCCAGTTTTCAAGTGAAAAATCGGAGACCCGATAAAATATATCGTAGGGTGTTCCAGCTTCCATGAAAAGATCGAAGTACTCTTCTATAGAACCGACTTCGTCGAACTGCTTCTTGGCCTTATAGCGCTTGGTTTTATCATCTGAGACATAATCTCCACCTGGGAATCTCAACTCGTGATAGTCTTCATGTAGCATGTATTGCTCGCCTTCACCCATGACCAGACGTCCAGACACGACTTCATTTTGTTCAACTAAATTGTTCAAAGCCTTCAAAGCTATATCTTCAGAAAGATCCAAAGAATATGCTATTTCTTCGAGGCTTCGTGGAGCTTCATATTTTAGATGGTCCAAGATTATACTCTCGACTGATTCCAACTTTGTATCTCTTTTTTCAAGAAGGGAATATTTGTACTCTTCTTGTTCTCCCATCGAAACTCTGTTCACCAGTCGTTTACGCTCCATATCTCTCAAAATATTTTTAACTTCTTTTAACCTCAGATCAGTATTTTCATAGAGTTCGTGCACTGTTTTCCTGTCCTTCATCAATTCTTCTATCACAGGTACGCTCCCGTGAGGCTGTTCACCTTGATCTAAAGAATCGAGATATAGATCCATATCTTCACCCCATAAATATTTGGTATCTCCGACCCAGAGCGATTGTATTTTTCCCTCGTTGAGCAATTCCTTAGACCATTTTTTGACCTCCTCAAAAGGTCTATCTGTCCTTGAAAAAACGCAATTACCTTTTTCTTGGAAGACATGGATAGGCTGTAATTCTTTTATAACATCTATCATCTCTTTTTTAGAATCAAATTGCGGTTTTTTTTCAAGAAAATGTTCTTCGACCACTTCGCTGTCGAACTTAAAATTCTCTATCTCCTCTTTGGGGATGACTTGCTCTAGTACTTTCTGATGGAACTTCCTGAGGAGACTACTCCTATCATCCATCATGACCACATCGGAGATACCAGCCATCAAAACCTCATGGGCAAAAGGAGATGGAGTCTCTGAATAATCCGCACATTCGATCTCTATTTTACCTTCTTCTACTTCTTTTAAAACCTTTCTTGCGTTTTTAAGGTCCAGAACCTGATGAAGGATCTCATTATAGGTCTCTTTTATGATCGGAAAGTCCTCCATCTCATGAAGCCTATCTAAAATCTGCTTAGATCTCAATTTTTGTTTAGAAACAGATATCTCTCTCCCTTTGTAATTCCGAAGTATCATAAGTGCTCGGCCTGCACAATGGCGAAATCTCTGTTTGAATAGTTCTGTATTCTTCACGCACTTTTTCAGTATCCCTTCTATTTCATCATGCGAAAGAAGTCCGGCTATCTTTTCAAGAGGGATCTTTTTCTTGGTGGTTATCATAAAATTGTTATCGGTTATCGAGACATTAGCGTTGCAGTTGAATTTATTAGAGATTTTGTAGGCATAAGCTCTAGAGAGGGTATCGTTGGTCTTTCTTCCGTAAGAAGCGTGGAAAATCACGTTATAGTTTCCATCTTGACCGATATGGCCTTCTAAAAGAATCTTTTTATCAGTAGGTAACTCATCTATAACTCCAAGTTGCTCTTCGAAGTAACTTATTATGGTTTGGGCCGATCCCTCATCTATTCTGTATTCTCTTTTTAGCCAATCTATCACATCTTCTTCATCTAACCTCTCGGACAATTTTCTTCTGAACTCACCAATCCCCACTGAAAGATCATAACTTCTCGGCAGCATCTCGCCTGTCCAACTTGGAACTGTGGGCTTCTTACCTGAAGCGTCTTTTACGAAAACTTTATTAGCTCTAGTATGAAGGAATTCATAAGAGTGGCTACCCAGTACGAAAACATCACCTTTTGAAAGTCTTTCAACAAACTTTTCAGAAAGATTACCAAGAGGAATTCCTTTTTCTGAATATACCTGATAACTGGAATCGGAAGGAATGGTACCAACGTTCATATAATAGAGCATCTGGACTCCACCCTTTTTACCGAAAACTCCTTCGTCTTTATTGTACCATATCTTGGGATAAACGTTCTCAAATTGCGTTCCGCCGAGATATTCAAGAGTGTTGATAAAGTCCTCTTTAGGTAGGTCTCTATAACAGTATGCTTTTTTTACTACTTCATACGCTTTATCAACATCCCAGCGATGCTCTATACTCATACCTATAAGGCTCTGAGAAAGGACATCGAGGTTATTCTCAGGGATGCTGACTCGATCTATATCGTGCTGGTAGGCCTTTCGGGTGAGTACTGAACATTCAAGAAGATCGTCCTTGTCAAACACTATCATCCTCCCTTTAGAAGTTTCTCCAATAGTATGCCCAGCTCTTCCAACTCTCTGGAGACCCTTCGCAACGGTCTTTGGAGAATTTACCTGGACGACGAGATCGATATAACCAACATCGATGCCTAGTTCTAATGAGGTGGAAGAGACCGCGGCTTTAAGATCACCGTTTTTAAGGTCGTTCTCGACCTCTATTCTAGTATCCTTGCTCAAGCTACCGTGATGAGCTGCGACCTCATCAATACCTCTATCCTTGAGTTTATAGGCAACGTTCTCAGCTCCACTCCTAGTATTGGTGAATATCAAAGTTGTTCGGTGATTTTCAACCATCTCTTTGAGACGGTCGTACATCCTTGAGTTTACGACTTCATATGGCAATAGAGTCATATCATCTACTGGTGAGATCACTGAAAGATCAAGTTTCTTCTCTCCCATGACCTCGACTATGTTCACCTCCCGAGGATCCCCATCTTCATATCCTCCTAAAAATTTAGCCAGTTCCTTAATCGGCGCCTGAGTAGCGGATAGACCGATCCTCGTTAATTCTTTTTCAACATGCTCTTCCAAACGTTCTGTATTGAGAGATAGATATACGCCTCTTTTCGAAGAAGCTATATCGTGGATCTCGTCGTTTATGAAGTACTGAACATCTTTGAATTTCTCTCTAAATTTCGGAGACGAAAGAGAGAGAGCTAGACTCTCAGGGGTAGTGATGAATATGTGTGGAGGATCATCTGTCATCTTTCTTCTTTCTTGCTGTGGCGTATCTCCTGATCGTATTGCAGTCTTTATATCGGGTATTTTCATACCTTTTTCTTCAGCTAGTTCTCTGATCTCCTCAAGAGGTTCTTCTAGATTCTTATGAATATCGTTAGCTAGTGCTTTTAATGGAGAGACGTAAACGCAGTATATCTTATCCTCAAGCTCATCTTTCTTATCCAATTTGAAGAGCTCGTTTATAATGGATAAAAATGCAGTCAGTGTTTTCCCTGAACCTGTGGGAGATGAGACTAGAACATTCTTTTCCTTATGTATCAAAGGTATGGCGTAACCTTGAGGCTCTGTCAAGGAATCAAACTTTTGTTCGAACCATTCCGCTATTAGAGGTTCCATCTGGGAGAGAATCTCTTCTTTACTTCTCTCCTCTTTGACTCTCTTTATCATTTTGTATCAATCTCTGTGTGAATCCACTGAATCAATTCCTACGTTCGGGTCGCTTAATAAAGTTTGGGATATATTCTGATAAAAACATTAGAGTGAGTTTGGTAAAATAGATAATTTGAATTGAAAGAATCAACAAAATATCAGTAAGGCAGGTCTTTCAGTCTCTGTAATCCACCTAGATGATCCTTTTTTTCTTTTCGATCGTCTGTTCTTAGGTATATCTCAGACTCTATCTCTACATTCTTTATCTTGTCACCCACATTGTATTCGAAAGCTGTGCCTTCTTGCTGGACCAAGGTATAGTAGCATTTTCCATCTTTTATCTTTTTAAGCATATGTTTCCTGGTTTCCTCGAAGGGATATCCCACCCCATATTGGTCTTTCTTTTCGTGGGCGAGCACTTTTTTTATCTTGATTTCTGACGTATTATACATCACAGCCGATACTAGAAAATCGATGTCCTCAATCATTGCTTCATCTGAGTATAGTAGAATGACTAAGGTTAATGAATGTTTTTATCTCTAATGACTTAGAGTGCTCTTTCTATCTCTTTCATTTCCTCTTTTATCCTTTCCTCTACTTCCTCTTCGTCACCGAAATCAATATCAGGCCTTTCTTCTTCAAATATCTCGAGGAAGTCATGGGGAGTATGGTTATGGATAGCTTTTTCTATTTTCGACTGATACAACGAGGCAAGGAAATGATGTTCCCTAACTAGGTCTGCTAAAGACCTTTCTCCATTGGCCCATTTATCAAAATTATCTTGGCTAATCAGGTTTATATACCGATGTAATTTTTTTCTTTCGTCTGACATAGCGTCTTACTAAATATTTGAAACTATTTAACTCTTTTGTTATTATCATAAGAAGAAAATATGTAATTAAGTTCTCATATTTTTTCTAATTATTAATTTCTGAACCACTAAAGAATGATTTTGATCTAGATAGATATTATAACCTCCTTTTGTTTATATTCATCATTAAATATTATCATAGGTTGTCTGACAAATACCGTAATTGGTTTTCACTAACTGTAAATTGTTTTTAATTATACTTGTAGAGTAACCCTCATCTGATCAAGTAATTGATCAAATACGAGCTTTAAGATAAAAGAATAAAGGTATAGAAATGGAGAGGTTCAAACAAAAAGGTATCTTTAAAAAAATAAAAGTTATTTTATTCTAGATTAATAAATATGATAAAATTGCAAATTCCGGAAATGGAATCCCATTTCCAATAATCTCTAGAAAAGCTACAGCGATAACTAACAATACAGTCATCCCAAGTACAATGGTCAATCCAACCATACTTGAGATGAGTATGAGTGCACCCATAGCTATTATTTGTGGATCCAATAACATTCGCCACATATTATCCCCGTAGGTATCATATTCGAAATATATATATTTAATGGGATGTCAAGTTTTGATTACTAGAGTAACACCATTGTTACAACAAAAGGTAATATTCCAACGCCCATCACCTCTAAGATCCCTATAACAATCGCAAAGAGGATAGCCATACCAACTAACATCATCCCTCCTATAAGGGTAGAAATCATTGTTAATACTAACAGGCCAACAACTTCTATATTCTCTCCAAGAGCTTCTATAATTGCCGTCGGCATATTATCGAGATTGTTATTGCAGTAGAAATATATATATTTATGGGGATTATCAATTTATGAACAGTAGACGGGTTCCCAGATGATGGATGGCCGCTCAAATCCTGAGGAAGAACTGGAAGACGGGTTCAAAGTGCTGAAGGATATAGAGGCTGATAGAGCCGCTTATCTATTTTTGAGAGATCTGATGGAGTGGGCTTCCGAGCCTTCGAGCAAGTTGATGAAGGTGCAAAGGTGGAAAGAGGAGTCGGAAGAGATATTGGACGAATTGTTCAGGAGAAAATGGGGAGACGAGTTGTACGCGTTTGCAGATGGGTAGATTGGAGAGGAAACGTTTAGATTGAGTATTCAGTCGGCAAAAATATTTTATAAATGGATCACGGTATAAATATTATCTCCAAAAACGTTCTTCGGGTGAGTAAGACGGTGTAGGGGACCAAAAGATGAGCATGAAAAAATATTTGGCTGTTTGTGTTTTGATTATTTTAGTGGTGAGTCTTTTTAGCGTTGTAATTGGTTCTGCTGAAAATAAAAATCAGATCGAAGCCGAGGAAGAAAATATAAAACAACAAGAGGACGAGGAAAACTACACCACTAGAGA
>CAYXPD010000064.1:0-6170 GCA_964466995.1 uncultured Thermoplasmata archaeon
TCTGTTCCATTCTACTTCTTCGGGGAAATGTTTCTCCATCGCTTCTAACATTGTAAGTCTTTTCTGGTTGTAGAGTTCTTTGATATTCTCTATATGTTCATCCATGATCCCCTCAGAAATGTACTTGTAAGCTACATATTGTCCAAAAGGATTAGAACAGAGGTCAGTAGCTTGCTTTGCGATGCACATCTTCTCTATCAGATCTGTAGGCCCAGTTGCCCAAGCGATCCTGAATCCAGGGGCTAATATCTTTGAGAAAGTTTCCAATCTTAATACTCTATCGTCATCGTCGATCGACATAAGATGTGGCTTTTCTTCTCCTTCATACCTTAAATGCGAATAGGGTGAGTCTTCGACTACTAATAGATCGTATTCCGAGGCGATCTGTAGGAGTTCCTTTCTTTTTTCTGCTGACATCGTGGCTCCGGACGGGTTCTGGAAAGTGAGTACAACATATATGAACTTAGGGAGTTTTCTACGTTTTTTTAGATTCCTTAATTTTTTTCTTAACATGTCCATATCCATACCGTCATCGCGAACTGGGACGGTTTCCATATTAGCTTCAAATGCTCTAAAGGCACCAGTAGCTCCTAGGTAAGTAGGAGAACCGACGATTATCGTGTCGTCGGGATCAAGCATCACTTTGCTCAAAAGGTCCAAACCCTGCTGAGAGCCGTGAGTTACCAAAATATTTTCATGGTCTACATCCATACCACGCTCACTCATCATATTCGCTAGTTCTTTTCTTAAAGGACCTATACCTTCCGTTGATCCATATTGAAGAACCTTTTCTCCTTTTTCGTCGAGGAGTTCATTTATTATCTTTCTCGTCTCTTCAACAGGGAAAGCTTTAGGGTTAGGTAATCCTCCAGCGAAAGATATTATGTCTGGCTTTTGTATCAATTTCAGCAGTTCTCTAATCTCGGACCTTTTCATTTTAGAGGCCCTTTCCGAAAATTTTTCCTCGAAATTTACCATCTATATCATCCCTTATGCAAGTGAGGTAAATACTACTTTGCCATATGTTTTTCGGTTTTTATATAACACGTTAATACTTGAAATTTCTGCCTATAAAACCTAAACTTTAATATCCAAGGAAGCTCATCTAAGTGATTGGATATAGAAATTATGAGGATGATGGGTAGTTGCCATATTTGCGGAAAAAACGCATCTCAATCCTGCAGTTTATGCGGTTCCATCACCTGTGATGATCATATCCACAGAGGGATCTGCACGAAGTGCAGGAAAGAAGAAAAAAAGGAGAACCGATCAGATCAGGATTTCTCCTACACGGATTACTATTCCTGAGCTATTCTTTTTCTAACAAGATAAGCGTTTCTTCAAGAGGGATCTCGTCTAAGGCTTCGCCCTCATGGACTCTTGACATCTCCACTTCTACCTCTTCTTCGGTCAAACTAACTTCTGTTCCATCAGATAGATCCAATTCATAGGTTCCGTGATCTTCGAAGGAAGAACGAACTTTTTCTGGATCGATTTCTTCCAGTCTCTCAAAAATTTCACCAGCCATATCTTTGTATTTAGGCCCAATTTTAGAATGAGCAGGCTTTATATCTACAGCCTCTTCTTTGATCTCGTTCTGACTCAAAATCTGTATATCAGAGGCTTTTAAAGTGTTCAATATGTCTGTTTCGCATTCTAGAACATCTTCGTTATCGGTAACTAATCTGATGGACCCAATATCATCATTGAGAGGTATGCCCCTATCTGATTTCCAATTACGTATCTCGGCTATGATATCCTTGACCCTTTTCCCGGTTTCAACAGCATCTTCATCTTTCAAGATCGGCTCTGGCCATGATTCAACATGTATACTCTTCTCTCCTTGATAATCTTTATAAACCCGATTATAGACCTCTTCAGTTATGAAGGAAAGGAAAGGCGCGAGAAGTTTTGTGATGCCGAGACCGACTTCATAAAGGACGTAATTTACAGCTTCGTCCTCTTCCTCGTAAATCCGATATTTGACCATCTCCAGATAATGATCAGCAAGCACGTGCCATAAGAAATACTCGGTCTCTTGAAGGGCCTTATCGTATCTGTAATCTTCCATGTATTCAGTAGCTGAATCAACAAGGTCGCTGTATTTAGTGAGAAGCCACCTATCCATAAGCTTGAGGGATCTAGGCTCCTGTGGCTTTTCTTCAAACGAATTAGATATTAGTTTTTGGGCGTTCCAAAATTTTGTCCGTATCCTCTGCCCTCTTTTCAACCATTTTTCTTCATATTCGCCGTCTTCACCTGGCTTATGTATTCCAGCCAGATATCTTATCGAATCCGCACCATGTTCTTCGGCGACCTCTTCTGGATCGATGATTATCCCTTTCGACGAAGAAAAAGACTTCCCTCCTGGAAGCATTAGGTAGCCATGAATCATTATGTCATCCCAAGGCTTTGTGTCAGAGTGGAATAGACTTTTGACTATAGTATTGAATGCCCAAAAGCTGATAATATCATGTGATTGAGGCCTGAGATCAAAGGGGAAAATCTCTTCGAACATCTCTGAATTTTCTATCCATTTAGTAGCTATATAAGGTGTTAAAGAAGAAGTCGCCCACGTGTCTAGAACGTCCTCCTCGGGCTCGAATTCAGTAGAACCGCAGGACTCACATTCGCTCCTAGGCTCGTCAACAAGTGGATTTACAGGAAGGTCTTCCTCATCGGCTAATTTCACCTCACCACATTCTTCACAATACCAAACAGGGAAGGGTATTCCATGATATCTCTGCCTGGAAATACACCAGTCCCACCTGAGAGATTCAACCCAATTGTCATATCTGACCTTCATGTGCTCTGGATGCCAATCGAGTTCCTCTCCAATTTCTAAATATTTTTCTTTAAGATCCAAATATTGGATGAACCACTGTTCTGTTACAAGGAATTCGATCGGTGTATCGCATCTCTCGTGAACATTCACATCGTGAGTGATCTCCCACTGCTTGCTTATCTTTTCAGCTTCATTTAAATCTTCTATGATCTTCTCTTTAGCCTCGTCTACATGCATCCCTTCATAATCTTGTGCCACATCGGTCATATATCCGGTTTCATCTATAGCAATTCTTAACGGGAGATCATGGGCATACCACCAATCTATATCGGCCTGATCGCCAAAAGTACAACACATCACTACTCCAGTGCCTGTCTCCATATCCACATCTTCGTCTTCAAATATAGGAACTTCTTGTCCGAATAGAGGAACTTCAGCTTTTTTCCCGACTAGATGACGGTGTTCCTCGTCATCAGGATGGACAAATATAGCTACACAAGCGGGCAAAAGCTCAGGTCTCGTGGTGGAAATAACAACTTCTTGGTCTTCTTCAACTGAGAAATGGATGTTATTGAATATCCCCTCTTTTTCCATATCTTCGGTTTCTACCTGAGATATAGCCGTTTCACAGTGAGGACACCAAAGAGTAGGTGCCTCTTTCCGGTATTCTCTACCCATCTCGTAGAGGTCGATAAACGATTTCTGAGAAGTTTTTAAGGTCCTTTCATCTATTGTTCTATAGAACAAGTCGAAATCAGCAGAAGTACCAATCCTCTTCCATTTTCGTTCTAGTTTTTCTTCTAATTTTTCACTTTCCTCCATACATATATCTCTGAATTTTTTTCTACCGACCTCTTTAGGATCCACGCCTGTTTCATTCATAACGAACAATTCAGTCGCTATTCCGTTATCGTCCCATCCCCATGGATAGAAAAGATTGTAATCCTGCATTCTCTTATACCGGGCTATGATATCCATTTGAGTGTACGAGTAAGCATGACCTATATGCATGTCCCCCGAAATTGTAGGTGGAGGGGTATCTATTGAAAATACGGGTTTTTCAGATTCCGGATCGTAGGTATATATTTCCATCTCTTCCCATTTCTTCATCCATTTCTTTTCGACTTCTTTGAAATCGTAATCTCCAGTGAGGCTCATGATAGGTAGGTCCAAATCAACGGATAACTATTAAATTTTCGGAAAAACACACTTTAACTCAATCCGGTCTTTTTAGAAACCTAACAAGAAAAATATAAAAGGAAACGTTTTTCTAAATCCTCTCGCTACGAGCCTTGAATCCTTAGTTCAAATTCTCCTCGATCTTTTGACTCAACTGTTCTTTCCCAAGTGCACCTATCATTCTATCTACGACTTCACCTTCTTTGAATAGAACCATGGTAGGGATACTTGAAACCTGGAATCTACTGGGGATGTTCTGATTTTTGTCAACGTTCATCTTTCCGATCACCACATCACCTTGATACTCCTCGGCTAATTCATCTAACACAGGTTCCATCATCTTGCAAGGACCGCACCAGGCAGCCCAAAAATCGACTAGGACGAGAGGATATTCCTTTATCGTCTCTTTGAAGTCGTTGTCAGTGACTTTTACAGGTTCAGCGGGATACTCTTTAGATTCTGTATCATTCATCATCTTATCTACCATTTCTTCCTTAATCTTTTCAACATCTTCATCTTTACTCTTAGCCATCATTCTCACCTCTATTCAGCAGTTCTTGATTTTCATTCAACTGCTCGAAAAGAACTTCCCGGATGATTTTACAGGCATCGAGTATCCTTGGATACGTGATCGAATACAACATACTATTTCCATCTCTCTCAGCTTGGACCAATCCCTGTTTTTTAAGTTCGCCTAGGTGTTGAGATGCTGTAGGTTGACTTGTTCCTACTGCGTCAACTATCTCTTTTACTGTTTTCTTGTCTTCCTTCAACTCTTTCAATATTTTCAATCTAGTAGGATGTGCCAGCATCTTGCAGAGATCAGCGTGAAGTTTGTTGATACGCTCATCATCCGGTCCGTTGTTCATGATGTTATCAGAATATTCTAATTTTCTTATATGTACTTTTCGGTTGGGTTAAAACTAAAAAACAATGACGTATTGAGATGACGATGACAGAAAAAGAAAATTTTGAGAAGAAGAGGGAAAGACTGAACGAACTGGTTATGGACCAAGGCAATCTCCAGATGAAACGTTTTTTCAATCTTGATACGCAGGTATATGAGAGCGGAGCTCTTTCTAAGAAGAATAAGGAACTACTTGGTTTAGTTGCATCACTAGTTCTAAAATGCGACGACTGCATAGAATACCATTTGAACCGCTGCCGCGAGGAAGGAGTAACCGATGAAGAGATGATGGAAGCTCTATCCATCGGACTTGTAGTCGGAGGTTCTATAACGATACCACATTTAAGAGAAGCTGTTGGAAAATGGGCTGAAATGCAGGAGGATTGATGACAGTGAAAAAAGATAAGATAATTGAAGAGATCGAAAATATCGTAGATGAGGAAAAAGAGCTTGAATCTAAACTGAATGATATTTGTTTGCATCTACATAATGAACTTCCCGGTTATGACTGGGTAGGTTTTTACCTTGTGGAAAACAACGAGTTGGTACTTGGTCCTTACGTTGGAGAGTCCACGGACCATACGAACATCGAATTCGGCGAGGGTGTATGCGGACAAGCGGCTGAAAGAAAAGAGACTTTTCTTGTCGATGATGTGAAACAAGAGGAGAATTATCTTTCCTGCAGTCCGAAAGTAGAGTCGGAGATAGTAGTGCCTATATTTAAAGAAGGAGAGATCAGAGGGGAAATAGATATCGACTCTCACCAGAAAGCTAGTTTCGGTGAAGAAGACCAAAGGTTGTTGGAAGAGATAGCCGAGATAGTTGGGAAGGAATTATAAACCTGTTATAGGATAGTAATATCTTGGAGGAGTTAAAATCAATCATCTCAAAGGTGAAAAGAGCCCATATTTGAAAGAACATGCCGATAATCCAGTGGATTGGTATCCATGGTGTGAAGAAGCCTTTAACAAAGCAAAAGAAGAGGATAAACCGATCTTTCTTTCTATAGGCTATTCTTCCTGTCATTGGTGCCATGTGATGAAAAGAGAGTCCTTCCGAGATGAAGAAGTGGCGGCATTGCTAAACGAGACTTTTATTTCTATCAAGGTGGATAAGGAGGAAAGACCAGACATCGATTCAGTTTATATGGACGTAGCAAGGAGCATGACGGGTAGAGGGGGATGGCCTCTGACAATTTTGATGACGCCAGATAAGATACCATTTTACGCAGGAACTTACATCCCTAAAGAAGGAAAAGGGAGTATGTTGGGTCTGATGGAATTGATTCCAAAAATAGAT
>CAYXPD010000065.1:0-298 GCA_964466995.1 uncultured Thermoplasmata archaeon
ACTATTATTGTCTCCTTTCATATATTTGTTGTATCTGAAATTCTTTTCTCCACCCTCACCCACCACTAGTAAGGTTACTTTAAAAGGTCGTGAGGGTTATGTTATAAAAAGGGTCAGACCAGAAAACATTTCTGGAAAAGTAAGACTGATCGACGGAGGCAAGTTATGGAGTGCTACATCAGAAAAAGTAATAGAGGCGGGAACGAAGGTGAAAGTGAATGATGTTGAGGGTGTCCACTTGATAGTAGAAGTAATAGAGAAAGATAAAAAGGAAGAAGAGAAAAAGTCAAATATTCTA
>CAYXPD010000065.1:308-6111 GCA_964466995.1 uncultured Thermoplasmata archaeon
TTAGGTCTGTTCAAGATAGTCTTTCTTCAATCTCAGATTTTATTAGGAAAAAATCTAGGAAAGATCAGATAGGACCGATTCATGAGAGTGTCTTGGAAGAGGGGCTCCCAGAAGAGTTAAAAGAATCTGAAGAAAAAGCTGAAATAGGAGGAGGTGAGGAAGGAGAATCTAAAGAGGCAAATGGATTTATAAATTCAATTCAAAATAAAATTGTTTCAACTGTATCTTTTCTAAAAAGGAAATTAGGGATCAGTACAAAAACTCAAGCAGAAGAGGTATCTACTGAAGAAGGTGAAGATGTCACAGAAGAAATTCCTTCCGAAGAAGATGAAGATGTCACGGAAGAGAGAGAGGAACTTTCGATTTGTCCGGATTGTGAAAATATCATTCCTAATGATACTAAAAAATGTCCGGAGTGTGGTACAAGGATAGAAAAAGACGAAGAAGAGGATCTAGAAGATGAGATATTCGAAGTCATAGATGATGAATTAGAAGAGGAGTAGAAGTTGTGAAAAATTCTTCAAGCTTTAATATCTCTAGTTTCCACAAGAAATATAAAGCATCGATTTCCTATTTAAAAGAGGATGTAGGATCGACATGAGAACCAAAATATACGTTTTATTAGTAACATTTTTCTTACTCCTAAGCGTTCTAGTGGTCTCAGTACAGGGCGACATAGCTAACTCTGAAAGCGAAGAATATAGTCATTTAAATTCCAAGGATCGTCATTACAACTCTTCCTCCGGAAATTACGAAGAACTGCCAATCAGTTACTGTGAAGAAACCATATTGGTGCGAATTGAACCTATGGATGAAGACCTTTTGAGGACGAATGATATCAAAGGCGTGTTAGAAAACCAAGTTGAAGACCTTTTGAACCTAGTTGAAGGGAAGATATCGCGGCTATATCCTTCGATCAACACGGCTGAGATAACGTTAAAGGAAGGAACAGAAGTTATGAATGCTATAGATGTTCTCAGAAAGAGAGAGGAAGTAGTACATGCTGAACCCAATTATCTAGTAGAAAAGTCAAATATCCCTAACGATCCGGGCTACGATTCGCTATGGGCGATGGAAAAAATAGACGCTCCTGGTGCATGGGATATAACGACCGGAAGTGAAGAAGTGGTAGTTCCTGTTCTAGACACTGGTATCGACTACAACCACCCTGATTTAAAAGATAATATGTGGACCAGCGAAGACGGTCATCATGGATACAATGCAGTTAACGATTCTTATTATCCGATGGATGACCATGGACATGGAACTCACGTAGCAGGTACGATAGGAGCCGTTGGAAACAATGAAGAAGGCGTAGTAGGAGTGAATTGGAATGTTAGCTTGATGGGAGTCAAAATCCTTGATTCTGAAGGTAGTGGAACCCTAGCTGATATATTATCTGGGCTCGATTATGTTCTAGAGAGAAAAAGAGATGGAGAAAATATAGTCGTTACTTCCAACAGTTGGTGGGGTAGAAGACGTAGTGACTTGGTTTACGAAGCTATTGAACAACATCTAGAAGAAGGTATACTTTTCGTTACCGCCGCTGGGAACGAAGGAGAAAATAATGGAGAAAGACCATCTTATCCAGGTAACTATGACCTTCCGAATATCATCTCTGTAGCAGCCACTAATCAAGACGACGAGCTGGCAGGTTTCTCAAATTACGGGAAGCGAAGTGTTCATGTAGGGGCACCAGGTGTGGATATAAACAGTACGTGGTCTGATGGTGAGTATTCTTCTCAAAGAGGTACCTCTATGGCAGTTCCTCACGTCTCTGGTTTAGTTGCATTACTAGCATCACATGATCCCTCTTACGATTATAACAATTTAAAGAATATAATTCTCTCATCAGCAGACTCTAGCGATCCTCTCCAAAATCAAACATTGGTTGGTGGCCGGATAAATGCTTCTAATGCAATAGAAAAATCTCCTGATCCAGAAGAGGTTAATTTCTGGGTCCATCGACCCTATATAGCGACTCAATGGAGAGAAAGAACTAGGATAACAATATCACTGAATGATGGGGTGAATCCTATAGAGGGAGCCGATGTAAGAGTAGAATTCAGCACTGATGAAGATACCATAGAATTAGTCGATGATGGCAGTGGTATGGATCAGATTGCAGGTGACGGCTATTATACTGGTGGATGGACTCCTCGATCAAGAGGTGAAGTTAATCTCACTATAACTGTCCAGTTGGATGAAAGCGACAAAGAAATGACTGAAAATATCACCGTGGAGGTCAAATTACTTCATCGTGAAACTACTCAGAGGCTCTTAGAAAGGGTCTTCAATTTTGTAGCAGATGTTATCATGTATCTAGGTGATGCGATCAGAAATCTGCTCGACAATCTTGAGATGTCATTAAATGTTGCTTATCACAGAAGAAGGGAATATCATCCTAATCAGTATGAAATAATTAACTACTGATATCTGTGACTCTTATCAAGCGTCGATCGTCTTTTCCTTCCATCGTCCAGACAAGAAGTAGATGGCCGATAGTCCTGCACCGATTATATTACTCGCGGCCATGCCATACCATATACCAACAATTCCGATATCGAATCCGATATTCAATACAATCAAGCCTAGATTGATAGCGGGCAATGCAAGCAGAGCCGAAAGGAACAAACGAAGACCCCATATCCTGAATAACGTCAAGAAAAGAACAGGAATAGTATGTCCAGTCCCTTTAAAAGTCGAATCAAATATCCTATAGATTCCAAAGAACGGTATTGACATGGAAAATATCGCTAGGTATCTAGCTCCTTCAGCTATCACGGCGGAATCGTCGATGAAAAAACCTATGATATGATTTCTGAAACCGACCATGAAGAGTCCGGCCGTTATCAATATCAGGAATGAAACTAACATTGCCTTTTTAACTATGGTCTCTCCTCTTTCGGTTTGATCGGCACCTATGTTCTGGCCGACCATTGTCATCGTCGCTCCTGCAAAGCCCCATATCCCGATAGTCATCACGTGTATCACTCTCCTACCTATCCCATAGGCTGCGACAGGTGCTTCACCAAAAGTAGCGACGAGACCGAATAAGAAAACGAATCCAACTGCGCTTTCAGCCCTAGCTACTGTTGCGGGTGCCCCTATCTTAACGATCTTTTTTATCCACCTCCATTTCAACATCATACTCTTTACTGTGATCTTTATCCCCACTCTACCATCGAAGAGAAGATATATACCGATTAATGCCGCCGTAGTTCTAGCCAATGCAGTAGCTATAGCTGCACCCGTTACACCAAGCGGAGGGAAAATGCCCCAGCCAAATATCAGTATCGGATCTAAGATCAGATTGACGACTACGAGTGCGGCTCTTATAAGCATAGGTGTGACCATATCCCCTATACCTCTCAATAAAAATCTAAATGCGATATATGCAAATACAAATGGCATACTGAGACTAACGATCTGCAGATAAGGTACAGCGTGTTCGAGGGTGGTAGAAGGAGTGCCTATACAACCTCAAGATTATAGGGGCGGTAAAAACACCGATTAAAGCCGTTACAACTCCTATTATCATCAAAAAACCGAAGACCTGACTCGCTGCCTCCTGAGCTTGTTCACCTCCTCCGGCACCTGTATGTTGGGATACTAGAGATACTCCTGCGGTAGATAATCCCATACCTATAGCGAGAAATGTGAAAAGGATCGGCCATGCAGCCGTAGGAGCACCGACTTCTGCCGCACCCAGTCTTCCCAGCCAATAAGTGTCTACTATGTTAAACCCTGTATGTAAAGCGCTAGATACCATCACGGGGATCGCCAATATCAATATCGTTTTCACTATCGGCCCGTTGAGTATCTCATCTCTTCTATCGTCAGTATCTTTTACGAATATATCCTTGATACGATGGTATTCGTCGGTCAGTTTTGAAAATGAAAAATCCATATTAGTATACCATTTTCGTCACGATACAAAAGCTCCTTTAAAAATCTTTTTAGTTTCTATGGAAACTGACTTTGGGTGTGTGCTTTCTGATATCACTTGTTGACTTCACTATGATCTTTGTCTCCCAAATATTCTTCGGGAAGAGTCCAAGCCATGACAGCCGATAACAAGAAGAAAACCATCGCAAAGATTATCGTGTAGTTATAGATACCAGTAATATCATATATACTTCCTCCAACAAAGCTACCAAGGAATGGACCTATACTCATCGACCAAAGGGTAGCAAAACCCCATATGTGACCCATGTTCTTCTTACCAAAAACTGAGCCTATATAGCCTGCAGCAGCACCAGGTTCTGTAGCCCAATAAATAGCGAAGGAAAGGGTAGCGATGATACCGGCGATTATCGTCCTTGAAGTAGCGATCATAAGAATACATGCAATAATACCAACAATCGGAGCGATCATCAAACTTATCTTTCTTCCCCGGACCTCGTTATTTGATCTTGAGACGATGATATCCTGGACCTTACCCATCAGAGGCATAGTTCCGAGACCAAAAACGCCGATCAATATGTAAAGGTTGGTAGCTGTACTTAAAGAGAGGCCCGTACCTTCCTGCCAGTAATTCACCGCTTGGGTCCAGATAGTGAATTCCGCCATCATGCATGTGAGAAATGCTATTGTCATTCCTACAGCAGACCAATTTTTGAAAGCTTTAAGAGTCGGCCAAAATATCTGGTTTTCCTCAGAATATATGCCATCGAATATCTTCATCCCGTATCTTTCTGGCTCTCTTTTTGATATCAAAGCGGCGGTGATCATCATCAGGAAGACTCCTATACCTAAAACTCTCATGGCTACTCTCCAGTCCATCCAAAGTATGATTTCACTTGCCCCTCTAGACGTGATGATCTGTGCAGCGGGAGCCCCCATGAAAGCGATCCCCCAATAAGTAGCATACTTATTTCCTGGATACCATTTTCTTACCGAAGCGGTAGAAGTCACCCAACACATGCCTGTACCTATCCCACCAAATATAGCATAAGAAGCAAGATAATGCATATAAGAATTCACGAAAGAAGAAAGCAGGAAGCCTAGCGCGCCAAAGATAGCTCCAACCGCATAAGCATATCTAACTCCCCACCTATCAACTATCTCGCCACTAAAATAGGCTGAGATTCCATAGATCAACATCATCAGAGCATAGCCCAAAGTCGTCTGTCCTACTGTCCAATCCATATCTTCCGACATCGGACCGAGAAGCACACTAAAACTGCTCCTATAACCGAACAAGGTAAAAACAGCTAGGAAAGCCGCGGCAACCACCAGATATCCATAGATCTTTCTCTTCTTCATTTATACGGCATGGAGAAGATTTATTGTTTTTAAAATTTTAGTTGGGTGAAATTTACTTTACATGTTAGTATATGCAGAACCATATACTAGTCAATGATTCTAGATGAAAACCTTGCTACTGAAAATTCGATTCAACTACGATAAGTATCCGGGATATCCCCTATACTGCTGACCCGTTCCTCGCGTTTAGTGTATACGGGTCTTCTGGTTTTGCTCGCATCTTTTGTTGGAGCCTGTTTTCCCTTTTCTCTAAGGGACCACCGCCATATCCTCGAGGTATGTTCTATCCTGATGTATACTTCTTCGAGATTGACCTTTGTCCAATCGATGAAACCCACCTTTTTACCATCTTCTATCTGCTCTTTTACTTTATCAGATTCTGAAGAGACTTCTTTCCAATCTATCTCTTTACAGGGCGCCTGATAGACCTCTCTCAATACCAAGGTTTTGCTATCGAATTCGACAAGTTCACCCAAAAATCCGATACCATCATCCATAACCACTAGAATATCCTCGTGTTTCAACCCCTGCAACT
>CAYXPD010000066.1:0-5990 GCA_964466995.1 uncultured Thermoplasmata archaeon
GAAGGCTCAATGCTACTTCAGAGGGTGTAAAAGCAGCTTTAAAAGCCGATGTTTGTGTTATTTTAGTTCCTACACTGACTGATGAGATAGGTAACGTTCATATCGGTCCTGTAGAAGACGTAGCTGAGAGCATAGGAGAAGGTTTAGAAGAAGGAAACGTGGTTATCACTGAGTCGACGATGCCTCCTGGAACTACAGAAAGTTTAGTACCCATATTTGAAAATAGTGGTCTTGAATTAGGGGAGTTCGGTTTAGGCCACGCACCTGAAAGAACGATGACCGGAACCGCTGTGAGAGATATTACTAGACAATATCCAAAGATAATAGGAGCTAATGATGAAGATACTTTGGAAGTGTTGAGAGGGATCTATAGAGCGGTCAATGATAAAGGCACAATAGAGATGAGCGACATCCTTTCTGCGGAAGCTGTCAAGGTATTTGAGGGCATATATAGAGATGTTAACATTGGTTTAGCTAATGAGTTAGCGCTGTACTGCGAAGAGAAAGGTATTGATGCTTTAGAAGTTTTTGAAGCGGCCAATTCCCAACCTTTTTGTGAAATCCATGAACCTGGTGCAGGCGTGGGTGGACACTGTATTCCAGTATATCCATGGTTCGTGATTAATCAGATGGAAAAAAAAGATGCGGAATTGATATCTACTTCTCGGAAATTGAACGATTCTATGCCTTATCACATCGTTGATTTGGTGATCAAAGGATTGAACGAAAAGGAATTATCTGTAAAAGGTTCTAAGATCTTGATATTAGGATTGACATTTAGAGGAGGCGTAAAAGAATTTAGGAAATCCCCCGCAAAACCCATCATCGCAGAGTTAAATGAACTAGATGGTGAGATATACGCTTACGACCCGATGTGTGAGAAGACTGATGCTCATAGATTTGGAGCTAAATGGAAAGATGATTTTGAAGATATCGATGCAGTTGTTATATTAACCGACCATGAAGAGTTTGAAGAACTAGATCTTGTAAGGATTTATAATCAGGTAAATACTCCACTAATAATTGATGGGAGAAATGTTTTAAATCCCGGAGAAGCTAGAGATTTAGGATTCAATTATTTTAGAGTAGGAGATTTAGGAGATTAAGAGGTCTCGTATATGTATAAAGATAACACCGTTGGCGTTGTAGTACCAGCTTATAATGAAGAAGGTTTTGTCGGCGAAGTTATAGACACCATGCCGGAATACGTAGACAGAGTTTACGTTATCGATGATGCCTCCACCGACGGGACTTGGTGGGAGATACGTGAATACGCCGATATGGTTAATGAGAATCACGAATTTGTGGAAAAAATCAAAGAAGAGTACGATTTTGAGCAAAAAGTCGTCCCTGTGAAGCACAGTGAGAACAAAGGTGTAGGTGGTGCGATAAAGACCGGTTACCTTCTTGCCCTAGATGATGACATAGATGTAACTGCAGTTATGGGTGGAGACGGACAGATGGATCCTGACAATCTACATTTACTTATAGATGCAATAATCGAAGGTGAAGCAGATTATGCAAAAGGAAACCGCCTAATGCATTACTCTTACCGACAGGAAATGACTAAATGGCGATTTATAGGAAATGCGATATTGACTTTTTTGACCAAGGTAGCTAGCGGTTATTGGAAAACGATGGATCCGCAGAACGGATATACCGCTATATCAAATTACGCTCTCAAAAATGTTGGAATCAAGGAAATGTACGAGGGATATGGGTACTGCAATGATCTACTTGTAAAGTTGAACACCAAAGACATGAAGGTTGCTGATGTATCGATGGAAGCCATCTATGGAGAGGAAGGAAGCGATATCAAATATAGGTCTTACATCTTAAATGTATCATGGATGTTAGCTAATAATTTCTTCTGGAGGTTGAAGAATAAGTATTTCCTACTCGATTTCAATCCTCTTGCACTGTTCTATATAGTGGGTTCAGTTTTATCTGGATTTGGTGTGCTTCTCGCTCTATCGGCAATTTATCTGCGGATCTTTAGGGGCACAAATCTCTTCATGACAGGAACTTTAGCACTGCTAGTATTTCTGATGGGGAGCATGTTCCTGATGTTCGCGATGCTGTTTGACATGCAGGATAATGAGGACAAAGAGATTCAAGTGCATGAGTAAAGGGGTCTTTTAGGTATGGAAAAGAACAGACTAGCTATTTCCGTTGATATAGAGGATTGGTACCACATTCCTGCAGTGACAGGTTCCTCATTTTCAGAGTTCAGTGATGTTGAAGAATTCTATGAAAATTGGGATGGTGAATATGACTTTCTAACAGCACCTACTCATCGTACTCTAGAGATTCTAGAAGAGATGAATATCAAAGCGACTTTTTTTATCGTGGCTGAAATTGTGAATCATTATCCTGGTTTAGTCGAAGAGATAGCCAGTAAAGGTCATGAGGTCGCATGTCACGGATTAAATCACGAGTGTGTCATAGACCCTAAGACAAAAGAGCCTAGAATTAAACGCGAGAAGTTCAAAAATCAGGTCAGCAAGGCTAAAAGGATATTAGAGGAAGCATCGGAACAGGAAGTCAATGGATATCGAGCTCCGAACGGCTATGTTGCTGGTTGGATGTTGGATATTTTGGAAGAAGTTGGTTTTAACTACGACTCTTCCGTTGCTAGGTGTTCCTTATACAATAAGACCGATCAAGATCTGAATAAAATCGGTACTGGTCCTTATATCCCAAAAAAAGGGAAATTAGACCCTGGTGGTGATCGAGATTTCGTTGAGATCCCCTGGCCTTTTTGGGAGATAGGACCTATTCGGTTACCTACGGCTGGAGGTCCTTTGGTCAGGTTTCTCGGAAGAAGGATAATTGGTGCTGGACTAAAGCAAAGTTTGAAGCGGGACGATTCAATGTTTTACTTTCATCCAATTGATATATCAAGAAAAAAATTTCCAAAGATTGGAAATATGAAAAAGAGACCTAGATACTGGATATTCAAAGGTGAGGTTGCTGAAAAACGGATTAAAAATTTGCTTAAAACTTTCGAAGACTATTTGGCAACATGTTCTGATGTAGCAGAAAATATTGATTAAAACTCGGGCTGATCAATTGGTGTTTTAGAAATATGAGAAAAAGAGATTGGAAACTAAGAAATTACCAAGAGGGGGATGAACACCAGGTAATTAAATTATACGAGAAAGTTTGGAAACAGCCGATGGGGATGTCTGATAGTTTAAAATATTGGAGATGGATGTATGAGAAAAATCCATTTGGAGATAAAAATATAGTTCTAGGTGTTGTTGACAACGAAATTGTGGGACAGTATACAGTTATTCCTGTAACGATGACGTTAAATGACAAAAAATTGACAGCTTCATTAGCTGCACATCTTGTTGTTCATCCTGATTATCAAGGTCAACGTATGTTTCCACAGATGGTTGAGCATCTTCATGAGAATTTGGAAAAAAAGTCTATTCCTTTTACTTATGGTTTCCCAAATGAGAACTCGATTGAAACCTTCAAAAAATATCTAGATTGGAAAGAAGTACTATCTATTCCATTGATGGCACGTCCAATAAATTTTGAAAAATCCGCCTCGATGTTCTTTGGGAAAGGCATCAAATCAAAAATCGTTGGAAGTTTAGGTAAAAAATATTACAGTTTAAAATATACTCCGTTAAATCCTCCTCCTGACATGGAGATAACAAAGATAGATAAATTTACAAAAGAATTCGACGAGCTGTGGAACGAACTGAAAGAGAATTTTAATATAGCTCTGACAAGAAATAGCGAATATTTAAATTGGAGATTTGTAAAAAAACCAGGATATGATTATGAAATTTTCAGTCTTAGAAAAAATTCTGAACTGATAGGTTATGCTGTTACCTATAATTATAACTACAAAGATTTAGAGATCATGTTGATAATGGACCTATTAGTAACTAATCATTCTGAAAAATACGCTAAATATCTCATATCCCACTGTGTCAAAGAAGCAAAGAGTAAAAATTTAGATTCTGTTTGTAGTATTGCATGCGGTTTGAAAGAATACTATAAAAAAACTGGATTTAGGGAGATTGGATTTGAACAATTACCTACAAAAAAGCATTTTGGGGTTAAAAAGAATACAGATACTGTAAAAGATCATATTTTGTTCGAACCAAGTAACTGGTATATCAGCTGGGCAGATACACCCGGTTATTGAGAATTAAAAATGATAAGGATAACAAATGACAAGAAAAAAGATACTGGTTTTGGACGGACGGTCTCTTGCATCGTTAGCGATCGCTAGGTCATTGGGTTCAAAAGGATTAGAAATACACTGTGGAGATTCTTTCAAAAGTAATCTCACTTCATACTCTAAATATGTAAAAAAACAATTCATATATCCTGACCCAAAAAATGATAAAAATGAATTTGTTGAGTGGGTTTTGAATACGGTTAAAGAGAACGATTACGATCTAGTTTTACCTGTACGGGATGATACGACATTATTATTAGCTAAATATCAAGAAGAGATTTCGGAATATACTAATCTATATCTATCAGATTTTAATACCGTTAAAAAACTGAATGATAAGGCTGAAACAGTTAAGGTTGCCCAGAAAAATGATATTCCTACACCAAGGACCTGGTTTCCTGAAGAGACTCCGGTAGAAGAGATCAAAGAAGAGATAAAATATCCAATATTGATCAGACCTAGAACGGGCTCTGGTTCAAGAGGGATAAAGTATGTGAAAGAACCTAGAGGGTTTGATGATGCTTATGATTCTGTCAGTCAAAATTTCGGTATGCCGATGGTCCAAGAATTCGTAGAGCAGGAAGAGTACATGACAACTTGTTTGTTACTGGATGATGATCAAAAGTCGATCGGTGAATTCTCCTATCGACGTACAAAAGAGTTCCCTGTGAGTGGCGGTCCGACTGTTGTTGGGATAAGCACGGAAGAAACTACCGCAAAATCCTCTGCTAAAAAGTTACTTGAAAAAGTCTCTTGGAAAGGACCAGCCGAAGTCGAGTTCGTCGTTGATGAGACCGGAATACCAAAAATATTAGAAGTGAACCCCCGTTTCTGGATGCCTTTACAATTGGCGATAAAATCAGGTGTTGATTTTCCATATTTAATATATAGACTTTCCCAGGATGAAGAGATCGAATCAGTCAATACTTACGAAACCGGTATAAAATATAGGTGGGTATTACCAAACGAATTTTTATGGTTCCTAAACAGTCAAGATAAAATAAGTGGAATCAAAGAACTACTACAAAATTTTTGGGAAAAAGATGTCTGTTATGGTACATTATCTAGAGTTGATCCTTTGCCTATTATGGGGACAATCGCTCAAAGTATGAGTTTCATGCTAAAAAAAGAAAAAAGAAAACAAGTATTAGACAGAGGATGGTAATCAGATGAAGTTATTGATAAAGATTAGTCATCCTGCACATGTTCATTTTTTTAAGCACTTTATAAAGGAGATGAGGTCTGAAGGGCATGAAATTAAAGTATTGACCACTCCCAAAAATATATCGATCGAATTACTAGAACACTATGATATTCCATACCAGAGTTATTCTCATCCTACAAACGCTTCAAAAGCTAATTCCCAATTAAAATTACACTACGAAACATGGAAGTTAGCAGTAGAATTCCAGCCAGATTTCCTAACCGGTATAGGCGGAACCTCTATATCCCATGTATCCACATTAGTCGATGGTAAGTCGATAATTTTTACTGATACTGAAGATGCTATACTTCAAAATAAACTCACATTCCCTTTTGCTGATAATGTTTACACACCAGAATGTTATAAAGAAGACATCGGATCAAACCAGGTCCGTTATCCGGGATATCACGAATTGGCTTATCTACATCCAGATAGATTTGAACCAGATCCAAGCGTTTTAGACTATATAGACGCGGATGAAAAAGATAAGATAGTCATAGTAAGACTTTCCTCATGGGATGCCGCCCATGACATCCAAAATGAAGGTTTTGGAGATATTATCTCCGCTGTATCTCAACTTGA
>CAYXPD010000067.1:0-5982 GCA_964466995.1 uncultured Thermoplasmata archaeon
CAGACCAGCGGACCACACAGCCATATCGGCCGGAATCCTCTCGCCTTTCTCAGTGTAAAAAACATCTTCGTTTCTGATCACCCTGTCTTCAAAGATAAGATCAACGTCTCTCTCCTCCAAAAATTTTTCTGCGTAGTTAGATGCGGATACAGAATTCCTCTCGATAAGCCTTGGATGGGGATGAACTAAGGAGATCTCTTTCTCCGTAGCAACTGCTAGTTCTGCAGCAACTTCAACACCTATAAGGCCTCCACCGATTATGAGGATCTTCTCTGATCTCACCACTCTTTCGTTTATCTCAGGTGCATTGACCACGCTGTCCGCAGTAAAAACATCTTCTTTATTTTCCAATCTTATGGGATAATCAGCGCCGGTACAGATCACCAAATAATCGAATTCATATCTCTCTTCTGATGTTTCTACATACTTAGGAGTTATCTTCTTAACTTGCTCCTCCACAACTTTTGTATCATAAAGAAAGGAATCCAATCTTAACTTAGCCTTTGATTCATGATCAGGTTCAGTGATCAATTGAGGGATAGAGGGATAATACTCAAAAAAACCGTTTTCATCTATCAGTGTAGTATCGAACTCCTCTTCAGCATCGAATCTTTTTGCCAGGACAGATCCACAAAACCCACCACCGACGATCACCAATCTCATACTATCGAATCAGAGACACTTGATTTACTTTTTTCGATATAATCAAAGCAAGCTATTTCCACTTGTATTCCTGGCATTCAGGACAATAATAAGAGCCGGCTCCTTCTTTGTAGACTAATTCGGTACCACACTTCTCACATTCATCTTCTTTACTGAAAATACGTGAAAATATACCTTTCTCTTTCATCGCTGTTTTTTCCTCGACCGAGTATTTTTCTGCAGAAGGTTTACCTTCAGTTGTATCCTCTACACTCTCTGAATCTTCCCATTCCAATTTTTTTGTAGGGCTTCGGAAAAAGTCACCGATCATACCCCACAGAAAGAAGATCGCAAATGCTAAAATTATACTTAATACAAAGATCACGATGTTAGATGAGAAGAAGTAGACATATACATAATTAAAAATTAGGGGGAAGCTAAATAAAAATATCAACCAATATAATGCATCCTTTTGCTTCCTCAATATATCTTCCTCTTTGATCTAGAGATCATTTTATGATCTTAATACATATTTTTTAATAATTAAAGATTTTCACTTATCGTCAGGATTCTCTTAGGAATTTATGATCAAAGATCCGACCTATAATGATGATGAGACCTAGAATTAAAAAAATAATAATACTCCATCGTACTTTTACCCTACATTATCATTCCAAAATCAGGAGGAAAAAGATGAACGAAAATCCCCCCGAGACTAAACGAAAAACAGTTACTGAAGAATTACACGGCGTAGAGATAACAGATCCTTATCGATGGCTGGAAGAAAACAATGAAGAAGTAAAGAGCTGGATCGAGTCACAGAACGATTACACCGACTCGATGATCGACGATCCTGTGAAAAAGAGTCTTCGTCCGCATCTTGAACGCGTGGTCGAACATGCTGAATATGGTGCTCCAGTCGCGAAAGGAGGGCGGTATTTCCAGCTTCTGAGTGAACCGGGTGAGGATCAAAGGAAATTGGTAGTCCGGGAAGAACCAGATAGCGAACCAAGAATTCTAGCCGATCCAAACGAGTTCGAAGGCGTCGTGTCAATAGATTGGTTCGTACCTTCTCCTGATGGCGATATGATCGTCTACGGGACCAACGAAGGCGGCACTGAACAGTACGATCTCATCGTTATGGATGTTGATGACGGCTCTACCATGATGGAGATACCGGAAGTAGGACGGTGCGGAGAAGGACCAGTGGCATGGCTCGACAATGGTTTCTATTACCAGAGGACTGATCCAGAAGATCAGCTCGATAAAGAACTCCGTTTCGTAGAGATCGATGGCGATGATGATCTAGTTACAGACGATCTACCACGTAAGAAGTGGCCTATGGTCTTCGTCGATCGTGAAACTTCTACAACTCTAGTCGGCATCGGTGAACTCGGCGGCGATACTGAGCTTTACCTCCTAGATGAAGGATTATCAAGGATACTTCCGGGACTAGAGGCTTCGGTCAAGCCGATGCTCCATAAAGGACGATGTTATCTTTTGACCAACTATAAGGCTTCCCGCTGGCAGATCCTATCGATACCTGTTGAAAGACTCGAAGAGGCAACTGTGGAAGAACTCGAATCGACTATCCCTGAGAGTGAGAAAGTCCTCATGGACATGGTTCCCGCGGAAGATCGTATCGTGGTTCATTCTCTCAAAAACGCGGCCTCTGCACTCTCGATACATTCTCTAGAGGGCGAACATCTAGCGGATATCGACTTACCTATATCAGGGATACAGCGGAACGCTCTGAAAGGAGATACTGATAACCGTGAAGCTTATACGATCATAGAGAGTTTCGATCGACCACCGGAGGTCATCCAGATCGACGCCGACTCTCAAGACTGGAGGCAGCTCGATTCAGTAAAGATCGATGGTGGTATCCCTGATTTAGAGGTAGAGCGGATATGGGTAGAGTCTACAGACCAAGAAAAGGTCCCAGCTTTCGTCACATACAGAGCAGATATCGATCCTGACGAAGCACCTACGGTCCTTTACGGCTACGGCGGCTTCCGTATCCCGTTGACACCTACATTCAGTGCGGTCCGTTTACCATTCCTCGAAGCCGGTGGAGTATGGGTTCAAGCCTGTCTTCGTGGAGGTCTAGAATTCGGTGAGGAATGGCACGAGATGGGTATGCAGGAGAACAAGCAGCAGGTATTCGATGACTATTATTCCATAGCTGAACACTTGATAGGATCAGGTATCACCAATGAAGAGAAGCTTGCCGCCTGGGGAGGTTCGAACGGTGGGCTTCTTGTGGCAACGGCGATCACTCAAAGACCTGAACTCTTCGGAACCGCTATCTGTGCTGTTCCGCTCTGTGATATGCTGCGATTTCATAAAACATTACTCGGCGCGTCATGGACGAGGGAATACGGATCTCCGGAAGATGCTGAAGCCTTCGAGTGGCTCAGAGCTTATTCACCGTATCATAATGTTGAAAAGCGGTCTTACCCGCCTACACTGATAAGGACCGCGGTAGGAGATACTAGGGTAGACCCTGCCCATGCCCGTAAGATGACCGCTCGTCTGCAGAACAATCAGATAGACGATGCTCCTATATGCCTCTGGACCGAAACCGAAGTAGGCCATGGACTCGGCAAGCCTACATCTCTCATAGTAAAACAGGCGCTATACGAATTCGGCTTTTTGTTTGATCATCTCGATATCAAGGGGTTGGGATAGTTTGGAATCTAAATAAAGGTGACACAAAACTATTTCTTAATCAAATAGATTTTATCTGCCTTATCGCGATCCAAAAAAGCATTCAATCCGTCTCTTCGACTACAACGTGCACACCTTCAACTCCGGTTATCTTGACCTTCGTTCCTCTTTCTAATTTTTCCTCCGCTGTCGCACTCCATATCTGATTCTCGTTGATCAATTTTACCTTACCTGATATATTCCAGGGTTTAACATCTTTGACCACAAAAGCTTCTCTGCCTTTCAAAGTGGTGGAGGTAGTTGTGGGTGGAGAGGGAGACGAGATGATTATATAGAGAAGGTATAATATCGGTAATAATATGGCGATCGCTAATATGTAAACCTCCATATCTATAAGATACACCTCCGTATATTTTAATCTTGTCTTTTTGATGCTTGAGATCCAAATCCAATGAACTCTATTTCACAATTTTTACATCTATCAGAGATCGTATTTTTCCACCATCTGGAGTAAGTGGTTAGCAAGGCTCGACAATTCCTGAGCTGAGGAAGATAACTCTTCAACAGAAGCGTTCTGTTCTTCGGTTGAGGCTGCCACAGATTCAGCCTGACTGGAATTCCTATCAGCTATCTCAGTTATGGTGTTGACCTTATCTGAAGATTCCTGTAGATGCTGCGTTACTTCTTCCACCGCTCTAGATATATCCTTAATCGATTTCGATACTGACTCGACCGATCGTTCGATCTTTTCTAGCGATTCAAAATTTTCATGAGTTACTTCGTCCACATCTTCAGCCTTTTTCGTTAATTCGTTAACGCTTTCAACGACCATCGAAGTGTTCTCTTGGGTTTCTTCGATTATCTCCTTTATATGGTCTGTTTCTTCTTGAGTTTCCTCAGCTAGTTCTCTAACCGAATCCGCGACGACAGCAAAACCTTTGCCCTGCTCTCCAGCCCTTGCAGCTTCTATCGCAGCGTTCAAAGCTAAAAGGTTGGTTTGGTCTGCGATATCAGAGATCGTATCGATGACCTCTCCTATCTTTTCGGACTTATCTTCCAATTCCTCGACATTCTTTTTCGTGCTTTCCAATATGACTTGTAGTTCATCGACAGTGTTATCGGCCCTTTCAGCGTACTCCATACCTTCTTCAGTCTGTAACGCCGCTTCTTCCGCCGCGGTCGTTATATTTTCGGCTGAAGCAGAAGTTTCTTCCATATTCGCAGCACTATTTTCTATCATCTCAGTCAGTTTTTCTAACTTTCCAGCTTGCACGTTCGTATCCTCTGAGATATCCTCTACAGATTTTGAAATGTTCTCGGAAACGGCGTTAAGTTCCTCCGATGATGAAGCGATTGTCTCAGAGGCGTCACTGAGTTCTATAGAAGCGTCTTTTATCCTCTGCAGGTTGTTCCTGAACCTCTCTATCATACCATTTATCCCTTCGATCAACTTTCCGATGTCGTCATCTTTTTCCTTTTCTATTTCGACGGTCATATCTCCGTCTTCGAACCTTTCTATCCCTTCCAAGATCTTTTCAACTTGATTTTCTAGATATTCTTTAGCTTCTTTTTGTTCTCTCTGTAGTTCTTTGATTTCAGTGATATCCTGGAGATATCCTACGGTCTTATTGACGTTTCCATCTATGTCTTCGTAGGGGGTACCGCTGACTAGCATCTGCAATGGGGTACCGTCCTTTCTCAAAAATTCAAGTTCATAGGATTCCTGGCCCTTTTCTTCCCTTTTTTCGGTTTTTTCCCGTAATTTTTGAAATTCCTCATCCCTCATAATCTTCGAAAAGCTTTGGCCCTCAAGTTCTTCTTTAGAATATCCAAGTTTATCCGCCATGTATTCATTTACGAAGAGAATGTTATCATCTAGGTCTGTGATGCTGATAGAAAGAGGCGCGTTCTCGATCAAAGTCCTGTTCCTGTTTTTACTCTCTAACAATTCTTCTTCAATACTTCTTTTTTCAGTTATATCTTTAAGTATAACAAGGGCTCTAGAAGAAGACCCGTCGTTCTCCTGGGGAAGTATAGAAGTCAAGAAGTATTTCTCGTGCTCCCCTTCGTGTTCAAAATACTCTTCTCTATCATGAACTTCTTCTCCCTTTTTAAAACATCTGCTGATAAGATCAGATAGATGCTCAAAGGTATTTATAGTCTTTATATTACTCTCGATAAGGTCTTCTCTATCGGCTCCGAGACTCTCTGCTATCGCCGAATTCGCTTGTTTGATGGTACCATCACGATCGACTATCATCATAGGTAATATCCCGCTCTCAAAGAAAGTTTTTATCTTCCTTTCTGAAGCATTTTTCTCCTCGATACATTTTTCCAACTCGTCTTTCTTCTTCTTGAGTTCCTTCTTTGTCTCTTGAAGCTCTTCTTTTAGTTTTTCTTCTTTATTGTCAAATAGGCCCATGATGAGTTCTATGCAGTGTATGATGCCCTGATTTAAAATCTTTTTCTTTATTTTCATAAATTCAACAAAAGGTGGTATTTTCCCTATATATACTTTCATTGGTGAGATTTGCTAATCTCTTTTTAAACATGGGTTTGTACTCGCTTACTATAATTTTTCATAGATTATGAAATCTTTGATTCCAAATCATTGGATAGAAGTGATAGTCGAATCTTAATCACTATGGATGGGATTTTATAAAAAATATT
>CAYXPD010000068.1:0-5957 GCA_964466995.1 uncultured Thermoplasmata archaeon
ATAATCGTCTTCCATCGTTATATAGGCATCTTCATAGTTTATCCAAAAACCGATTCTTTTGCTCATCTGCTTCCATTCTTTCTCATAACGGAAGACGCTCTCTTTACACATCTCGTTGAATTTCTCAAGCCCGTAATCTTCGATCTCTTCTTTTGAATCTATACCGAGTTCCTTTTCAACTTCTATCTCAACTGGCAGTCCGTGTGTATCCCAACCGGCTATATTTGGAACTATCTGATAGCCCTTCATCGTTTTGTATCTTAAGTAAACGTCCTTGACTACTCGAGTCCTGACATGACCTATATGAGGAAGTCCATTAGCGGTGGGAGGTCCTTCTGTAAAGCCAAATTTCTTCTCTCTTTCCCTATTCCTTGTACGCTCTGCTATCTCGTTTTCCTCCCAGAACTCGATAGTCTCTTTCTCTTTCTCTGGTAAGGGCGTTTCTTTGTCGAGTGGTTTGAATCGTTCATTTTTTTCACTCATGCCTTTATCCTCCAAAACTAACAAAAACCTCAAGCTGGGCGGATGTATGTATCATTACTCAATAATTATCATAGGTCCCGTTGTTAGTATGGCCCAGCTCATGGTAGATTTAGAAAGAAGTCATATATATAAAAGTTACCTTGACCTCATCCTTCCTCTTTTATCCTTTCTGGTGCATCAGCTAATTTGAGGAGAGAATCGATCTCCATGAAGTGCAAGTCTCCAAAAACGACAAGGGAATGAAGACCCCCGCCGAACCCATGAGATCTCAACTTATCCGGATAATCGGCTTTTATCTCCGGTCGAGCAGATCCAACTCTTGCCAAGCCCGCTAACAGAGTTTCTTCATCTATCACGCCCTGTCCAAGTCTTTCTTCAAGATCTAAGAGCGCTTCTATACCCTCTTTGACTTTCATATATCTTTTATTTTCAGAATCGATGTCAAGAAGTACTAAGGTATGTAATCCCCTATCTCTGTTTTCTTTTATGTTTTTATAAGGACTCGATGGATAATCTTCTTCGCTGCGGTTGAATGGTAGAGTGACTGTCCGGCCGAACTTGTAATGCTGTAATCCCAATTGTGAAGGGACGGCTGAAAATATCGAGGATGAATGGATTATTTTCGTCTCGATACCTTCTTTTTCTGCCCGAAGTCTCAGATCGATATGTGTTGTAGCGGCCATAGGATCACCAGCTGTGAGAAAAACCACCTTTTTGTTTTTCGCTTCATTTACAGGTACCGCGTCATTCTCTACCTCTTTTCGACTCAAAATACTAACATCTTTATCCAATTGTTCTTCGACATCCTCGATATTACATCCAGCTAAATTGCTAGTGTAGAACTCTGAATAGACTGATTCGGCCTCTCTAGCGGCCTCGATCCCTTTGAGACTGATATCTTTTTCGTCGTAAAGACCTAGTCCGATGAAAGTCAATCTTCCCATCTTATAAACCTCTCTAGTATTTGTATCCTATTTGATAGAATAAGTTGATATGAGAAAAAACTTTTCCATAATCAAAGACTTCACTTCATTTCACCGATGAATATTAATTCTTCCTTTTTCATAACCGGTGTAGCATGGAGTGCTTGAAAGTCCCTAGATGTGAAGGCGAAAAGGTGAGGAAGGAACTTTTGGAAAAAAACTTACTATATCAAGATGGGAAAATAGAATCTGAAGATGATCATATATTTCTACCTCTTAAACCGGACGTAGAGTTGGATAGATTCGAATATGAGATAGTTGAGAGAGAAATAAAAGAAAGAAAGAAAAAAGAGAGGGATTACAAAAATCTAGTCGATGTTCCAGAAGATATCGAAGAGTATCTCCCTTCAAGTTACGATATAATCGGAGACATAGCTATCGTTAAAATACCCGAAGAGATCAAAGACTACAGAGACCAGATAGGAGAAGCTATAATTGAAACTCATAAGAACTTGAAAACAGTACTTGAAGACAAAGGTGTCCACGGTGAATTCAGAACAAGAAAAATAGGTCATATCTCTGGTGAGAAAAAAACAGTAACTATCTATAGAGAACACGGTGCAGAACTCGAAGTCGATGTCGAAAATGTTTATTTTTCGCCTCGTTTGGCTACAGAGAGATGGAGGATTGTAGAGAAAACCAAGAAAAACGAAAGAGTTTTGGATATGTTCGCGGGTGTCGGACCTTATACAGTGTTGATCGGTAGAAATGTAGATGTTGAAAAGATATACAGTATAGATCTTAATCCGACTGCGATAGATTACTTGAGAAAAAACATCGAGAGAAATAAGATAGAAGATCTGGTCACTGTATACGAGGGCGATGCCGAAGAGATCGCACCGAACTTAGACTGCGATAGAGTGATAATGAATTTACCGCATTCATCCAAGAGCTTCGTAAGACCAGCTCTTTCAGCGTTAGAAGATAGCGGGGTTTTACATTACTACGAGATCATCGAAGAGGATGCGAAAGAAGGATCTTTGAAAAGTCTACTGAAACAGATCGAGGAAGAAGGTTACGAAGCCGAAATCCTAGAAAGACGGGTGGTAAGAACGTATTCCTCATCCAAATCACATATGGCTTATGATATACAGATAGAGAATAAATGACTTTATTAATTCAGTCCTCGTATCCAAAACGGTTGATCGTTCCACATTTAAAACATTTTGTAACGATTTTTCCATCCTTGATCCTGACTTTGCAGGTCTTGATGGGATGAAGATAAGAATAACAGTTTTTACAAATCCTTCTTTTGTGCTTTGATTCTAAAGGAAGGTTATGCTTCATACCTATCTTCCTAGCTAGTTCTACATATCTATCGGATCTTTCCAACTCATCTTCTAAAGCTGCCTTTTTGGCTTCTTCTAATAATATCTCTATCCTTTTTCTAGCTATCTTTCTATCTTTTTTGCGACCCATTATTCAACAGTCTCCAATCTTTCTCTATTCATTTTGAATAGGTACATATTACATCAACTTTATTCATTTATATTTAGGTAGTCATTTATTATTTCACCATGATCGAAGGCTAATTCTGGTAAATCGGATATCTCGAAAAAACGAGCTTTTTCTGCATCGCTCCCTCCCTTCAAAGACCCACCGACCTTTTCAAGAGAAAAAACTGAAGAGATCATATGGCCCCGCGGATCTCTATCTGGATCAGAATAGACTCCAATCAACTTTAGAATACGCGTATCCAATCCAGTTTCTTCTTTCACCTCCCTTACCACGGCTCTTTCCACCGGTTCGTCATATTCTACGAATCCACCTGGCAGAGCATAATCTCCTTTAAAAGGAGGATTTTTCCTCTTTATCAACAGTAATCTTTCGTCTTGTCTGACGATACCATCTACAGTGATACTCGGATTTCTGTAAATTTCACCTCTATGTTCCTCTTTGAGTTCCCGGTAATCGGTGAGTAGTTTTTTACCTGCTGAAGTCAAAACTGAACCTCTATCTTTAGCACCTCCTCTCTGACTTTTGATAATTTCCTCTCCTGTGACTTCTTCGATTTTTTTTACTTTACCCCACGCATGCCTGTAGGACATATCCATCTCCTTTGCGGCTTCAGAAATAGAACCCTTTCTATCGATCAGATCAAGGAGTTTTTCTCTTCCTTCACCTAGGACGAATTCTCCGTCTTTTTTTAGCATACATTTACATTCCAATCTATACATCTTTTAAATCTATATCTAAGATGTTAGTAATTAGTTTAACGTTAAGTCTGGTTGAAGATATCAGATGATCTAACAATTTTCTGAATGATGTGCCAAATTATTTATAGCCCCTGTTTTTGTACTCACCCAACTTTCCATAATGGTAGTATGTTAGACAAAGAGACGCTTACGAGGCAGAAAAACTCCTTACCCGACGAGGAAAGACCTATCAAAAATTTTTTATGTTGTATAGAGCGGGTCAAGAAGATGGACCAGTGTAACGATAATCTCGAGGCCTGTGCGGAGAGGATTTTAGAGATGGTTGAAAAAGAAGAGTAATGAAAGATATTCTTTTCTCCTGATGTTACACCCCAACAAAAAATTATATAAACCAATTTTCTATCGTGCAAATAGGTAGAAATTATGTTTGATTTAAATCCTGAAACTTTAGCGGCTTTGGGAGCGATAATTGCTGCGCTACTGGGAATACTATTGGCTGGTTACTTCGCGAAATTCATCAGTAAACAAGAGAGAGGGACTTCCAAAATGAAAAAATTATCTGATGAAGTCCAGAAAGGAGCGAAAACTTACCTTCACACTGAATACAAGTACATAGCGATATTTGTAGTATTCGTGGCTGTATTCCTAGCAGTTAAAGATGTGATCGAAGGGGTCACTCCTTGGACCTGGTTTCCTTTCATCGTAGGCGCAATCTTATCTGGAGCCGCGGGATACATCGGGATGATAACCGCTACCAATGCTAGCGCCCCCACTACTCAGGGAGCTCGAGACAATTTAAATAAAGCACTCAAAATAGCTTTCCGCGGTGGTTCCGTGATGGGGTTGACAGTTGTCTCCCTTGGGATAATAGGATTGAGTTCGATTTTACTGATATTTGGGATCGAAGATGCCGTCGTATATATAGCTGGATTCGGATTCGGAGCCAGTGCCATAGCACTCTTCGCTAGGGTCGGCGGTGGGATCTACACCAAAGCGGCAGATGTTGGAGCTGATCTCGCTGGTAAAGTAGAAGCAGAGATTCCAGAAGATGATCCAAGAAATCCTGGAGTGATCGCCGACAATGTTGGTGACAATGTAGGCGATGTAGCCGGTATGGGTGCTGATCTTTTTGAATCTTACACTAACACTATCATAGCGGCATTGACACTCGGGTGGATGATCTACAATGGTAATACGCTCCTGGATCACGTACCTTTGAGCGATCTAGAAGGAAGTCTTCATCTCTTCGCCATTCCTTTCCTCATAGCTGGAGCAGGTATAATAGCTTCCATGATAGGAATATTCTTCATAAAGGCTGAAGGAGATGCTTCTCAGGAAACTCTTTTGAAAGCTCTAAGAAAAGGAACATGGGGATCCGCGATACTTATTATGATATTCATCTTCGCCCTTCTATATTTGACTCTTCCAGCCGAGTATAGTCAATTAGTTTTCCGAATCTTTGGTGCTATCCTGGCTGGTCTGATCGCAGGAGTTCTAATAGGCTTTTTCACTGAGTATTACACTTCAGAAAGATATAAACCCACCAAAAAGATGGCTGAATCTACGGAGACTGGCCCAGCAACTTTCATAATCCAAGGTATAGCTACAGGGATGCAGAGTACTGCATTACCAGTTATTATAATATCTATTACTATACTTGTTTCATTCTATCTAGCCGGGCTCTATGGAATCGCGATCTCGGCTATTGGTATGCTTTCAACGCTCGGTATCACTTTATCTTCCGACGCATATGGTCCTATCGCAGACAACGCAGGTGGTTTAGCCGAGATGAGTGGTCTTGATCCAAAAGTGAGGGAGAGGACCGATGCACTGGACGCTCTCGGCAATACCAACGCGGCTACAGGTAAAGGATTTGCAATCGGTTCCGCAGCATTGACCGCCTTAACTCTGACTGCAGCATATGCTTCAGAGATAGGACTAGATGTTAGCGAATTTAGCATAATGGAACCTCCGATGCTAGCAGCCGTATTCCTTGGAGCTATGATACCATTCCTGTTCTGCGCGATAACGATGAAAGCTGTCGGTAGATCCGCGTTCGAAATAGTTAAGGAAGCAAGAAGACAGTTTGAGGAAGTTACCGGTCTTCTTGACGGTGAAGCTGAACCAGATTACCAGCGGCCGATAAATCTAGCCACTTCAGCCGCTCTAAGAGAGATGGTCATACCTGGTTTGATGGCTATCATAGTTCCTTTAATCATTGGCTTCATCCTCGGCCCGGCTGCTTTAGTAGGCTTCTTGATGGCAGCGGTAGGAACTGGATTCGTCTTAGCGATAATGATGGCAAATTCCGGTGGTGCCTGGGACAATGCAAAGA
>CAYXPD010000069.1:0-5881 GCA_964466995.1 uncultured Thermoplasmata archaeon
TCGACCCTCGAGACCATCCAAACCGTCTTAACCCACCAAAAAGCCAGTATCTTTTTCCATCCCCTTCCCTTCCTTTCCCCCTCTCTTTGCTCCCCCCTCCCGATCACCATCGCAATCACCCTTCATCACCAAACATCTCCTGCTCGCAATCAACATTTGTCACCCATCCATCCAAATTTTCCCTCAATCCATCTCACCCGTGATCACCGATCAGTCCCACCAAACGCAAAATATCCGCAATAGACGTTTGGTAACCCCTATTTTCTCGCAAAGAACATTTGGTACTTCACGTGCGAAGAACGTTTGGTAAACCCGACCATCTTGCTCTTAACCCACTACCTTCTACTCTCTTCCATCTACCCTCTTCTCTCTATCCCCTAACCCTCTTCCCTCTACCATCCTCACTTCCCGATCAATACACAACACTAACCCAATGATTTTAATATCCCTGATAATTTCCCCGCTCATGAATTGTCCAGATTGCGACAATGAAGAAAAAGTGATAAGGTACGGAGTGAGAAGCACTAAGAAAGGCACGATCCAAAAATACCACTGCAAGAACTGCGATACCTATTTCAGCAGTTCGAAGAGACCTTACACCAAGTATCCAGAGCACGTCATCCTTTATACCCTAGAACAGTACAACCTCGGCCATCCTGTCAAACAGGCGAAAACTCGCACCGGTAAAAAGTACAGGTACTCACCGCCTACAAGGACCATCTACTCTTGGATAGATAAGTATGAAAAAATAATGACCTTCTTAAAACTCAGAAAAAACTATGATGTTCACCCGGACAATGTGATCAAAACTCAAATCTTCGATCATCTTCAGATCTATCCCTTCAAGTACCACGACCTGAAGATGCACCTATCAGCAAAAAAGTTCCCACAGCTCCGGAGATACATGAGCTGGGTGGAACGATCACTATCAAATAAAATATTCTTAAAAGGACCAAGGGCTTCATCCACCGAGATAGAAAACGGCTCAAACCTAGATCTCAGGGAAAAAGATTCTATAGCCTCAGACCTAGCAAGTTTAGGACTCTCAACCAAAAAAGAGGATGAATCCCCTCATGAGTCCATTGAACGTTTCTTCATCAGGAACGATTCCAAAACCATTTGCTCCGAACTTCCTGTTTTCCTTGAACCGGATGAGACCGATCAAATAGATATAGATACGCCACTCACTGGTCACATCGATCTAATCCAAGAGAGATTTGGAAACATATACATCATGGACTACAAGACCAACCTGAACAATCCAATGAATCATATCTCTCAGCTTTTACTCTACAGAGAAGCGCTCCACCACCGGACTTCTATTCCAAAGGAAAACATCGTACCGGTTGTATTCAACGAGCACAGCTACTACGAATTCGCATGATGCCGACAAGATAATGGTCAACTTAAGCAAAATAGCATCTTTTTTGATCAGATTACGAACTTTTTCAAAGAGAGTTCGAGCCTATTCCTAGAGAACATTGGAAAGCAACCTCTACGAGTGAGACCGTTGGTTTGTTTTGTTACACATCTTAGGTGACGGGTTAGAATATCGATTGAAAATAGTAGAGAAAATAGGAAAGAATTTTTCTTTTACTCACTGGTAATATCTTAGTGTTTTTTCTTTTGGTAGATCGCCACGGCCATGACCGCTGCCAGTAACAGGAGAGTCGAAGTGAATCCTGGAATATCGTCATCGTCTTCCTCTTCGAAGACAGCTGCTATCTCTTTATCTTCGTCCATAGTGATGGTTATCTCCTCTCCTGTTTCGTCTGTACTTTCCCATTCTACTAACTCATGTCCTTCATCAGGTACAGCTGTTAGAGTAACCTCTTCACCATGTTCATATTCTGCCTTATCAGGCTCTATATCTACCGAACCTTCTCCTACCGTGTCAACAGTGAGTTCATAGGTCTTGACCTGGAAGTGAGCGGTCACTTCTTTATCCTCGTCCATAGTTACGGTTATCTCGTCTCCTGTTTCATCCTTACCTTCCCATTCTACGAACTCATATCCTTGATCGGGTACAGCTGTCAGGGTAACCTCTTCACCGTGTTCATACTCTTCTTTCTCAGGTTCTATCTGCACTTCTCCCTCTCGCAAAGCATCTATCTTGAGTGTATATTTTTCCACTTCGAAGTGAGCTGTTAAGGACTTATTTTCTTCCATCTCAACGCTAATCTCTTCTTCTTCAATTTCAAAGTCTCCCGTCCATTTTTCAAATTTCCAGTTCGCGTCAGGCGTAGCTTCTATCGTCACTTCTTCGCCTTCATCGTATATCGTATCACCTTCTTCAGGATAGGTACTACCTTCTCCGTCAATCCATATAGTTAGAACCCTCTCATCTTCTTCCAATTCTTCGAAGTTGGCAGTAAGTGTTATGTTTTCATCCATCGTTAAAGTGATCTCTCTATTCGAACTTTCTTCATCTCCCGTCCATCCGGTGAAGTACCAACCGTCCTCTGGTGTTGCTTCAACTGTCACTCCCATACCCTCACGATATTTTGAAGTTCCTGTTCCTGGTATTATTCTACCTTCACCTTCCTTATCGATCGAGAGTTCGGTATCTGGTGGTTCTTCTGAGATAACAAATTCAGCTATATGGTTAAACCGTTTTTCACCTTTGACTCTATAGACTCCCTCATCGACCTGTTCATTGTTCGGATCTGTCTGATTCCAAACAAACGATTCAGTATGACCATAATCAGGGACCAAAGGCTGTAAAAATCCTGTACCTGGATCATGAACTACTTCCCCAGTTCCTACATTTTCAATATATATTCTGAAATCATTAATAATTGGATAGTTAATGGCGGAACAGTCATTTTTCACTTCAACCAATACATTCTCCCCTGGCTCGTACCACTCTTCGTCCGTTCCAATATATTCCCCTTCTTGAAGGATGCTGAAATCAGCGACGAGATGAATATTCCTCCTCATCTCAATCGTTATCTCTTCACCGACCTCGGTAAATAAGGGCAAGTCTCCTCCCCAACTCCTGAAATCACATCCTTCATCTGGTATCGCCTCAACAGTTATTTCTGATCCCGGTGAATACTCGTGTTCACCCAACTCAGGCTCAGTATTACCTCCACCCTCTGTTTGTATGGTGAGAGTATAATTCTCCTCTCTAGGGCCCAAAGCGTATAGCTTATTCTCCTGAGCGGTCATGTAGATCGTTCCATCTTCTCCTATTGTAGGGGAAGTATCACTACCATCTCTAAGAGGAAAAGTCCATCTCTCCGTTCCGTTCTGGTTTAGGCTATAGAGTTTAATTCCGCTTGAATAGATATTACCATCATTGCTGATCACTGGAGAAACTGGAGAAGACCAAGATCGATAAATACCTCCACGAATATATGTTTTCCATTTTTCTGTCCCATTGGGATATAATGCAAAAAAATTATTTTCGCGAGATCCCGTTCCAAAATATATGATGCCTTCTTCACAGATGGCTGGAGAAGTGTATATACTGTTATTGGCTTGGAAGGACCACCGTTTTGTTCCGTTAGGGTTCAGAGCATATAGTGAATCGTCAAGAGATCCAACGTATATAGTCCCTTCTTCACTTATAGCGGGCGAGGATTCAATCCTGTGGTCTGTTTGATAACTCCATTTTTCTGTGCCATTAGAGATCGCATATAATGTTCCATTGTGGGTTCCGACATATTTCGTGTTGTTCTCTCCAATAGCAGGAGAGGAGTAAACAGGCCCGTCGGTCTCAAAGGTCCATCGCTCAGTTCCGTTAGGATTGATAGCGTGTAAGAATCCAAAATCACTATACTTAGGAAAATATCCCGAACCGACATATATAGTCCCATCCTCCCCCACTGTTGGAGAAGAATATATCCTGTTATCAAGGGCTAAACTCCATTTTTCATTTCCTTCGGCATCGACTGCATAAAGATTTTCATCATGCGAACCGAAATATATTGTGCCATTGTCGTCAAATGTAGGAGTAGAGTATATGGAATCCCCGGCTTCAAAACTCCACAGTTTTTCTCCTTCAGGATTTAAAGCATACAATTCCCCGTCCCAAGTCCCCGCATATATCGTCCCATTTTCATCGACAGCAGGTGAAGACCTGAAATCGCTTTCAGCTTCGAAGCTCCAGCTCTTAAATCCTTCTATGTGACTGGTGTTATGAGGACTTAAACCAGTATTTCGTCTCTCTCTCTCATAATTGAGCCACGGGTAATCCGCTTCATCAGAATCTTCACCAGGTTCTTCTCCGCTATTTTCGAACTCTTCCTCATTTTCAAGGAAACCAGTAGCCACGTAAAAAATACTCGCTACTAAAATAATCACAACACAAATCGTCAAATGTTTTTTAATACTCATTTTAAGCCCCCAACTTTTTCCACTCACCCGAAGAGAGTCCTTCGAGATACAATTTATACCGTGATCAAGTTATAAAATATTTTTCCCGAGTCTATACTTGATCCTCCATTTACACCTTCTCCATAATCCAACGAAAGAAGATCAGAACACTTTCATGCTCCTCTAACGGAGAACTAGTTCGACCTCACCTCTCAGGAGGGTACCTATCTTTTATTCGCTCTGAATATACCCCTTCACTTCACCCCTCTACCGATCCTCTTCCATAACAAATTCCTCCTACGGAGTACTCAACCTCAATTTGAATTTCAGAGTATTAAGAACCCCCTCATTCTTATATATGGTATCTTCCTGTATACCTTCGCAGGCAGATGATCCCGAAATCGAAACTTCGGTTTGCTGATCATCTCCTTTTCCTCAAACCCTTGTTGATAGCCTCTATCGAATGATTCATTGTAGATCTTTACCAGGAGCGTGTCGTCTATCTCCTTAAGGTCCTCTTCATCAACATCTAACTTCTCTCTCACGGCGTCAGCGGCTTCCTCTACGGTCATCTATTTCACCCTTACACCCACATTCTCCATGCATATTTTAACTAAAATAATATTAAGCCAAGGGTTCGATCCTCGCCAGTGGCTCTGGTGTATCTACACGTAAATCAAAGGTTCAATAGACGTGGAGTCCATAATCAATACGGTTTAATACACTTGTTTCTACAGATTTCTTGTTAACTTAATCATTCAGTTGATAAGGAAAAAAGTATGAAATGTTTTTTAATCTCTAGTCGCTGGAATCTGACCTAAACTTCTCAAGACTTTGTACTTTTCTTTCTGTAGATAGCTATAGCGATGATCGAAGCTAGTAGCAAAAGCATCGTGGTGAATCCTGGGATTGATTCTTCTTTACCGATCAGTTGACCAACATCCTCGTTTCCGCTCACGTTCCCTGTTGCATCCGAGTTCTCCACTTCACCACCGTGGTTAAATCCGATGAGCCCGCCTACACCACGGTCTCCGGTCACGTTTCCTGTAGCATACGAATCGCTGACAGTGCCTTCACGGTTATATCCGACGAGCCCACCTACATTTTCTTCTCCGATAACTTCTCCAGTAGCGTACGAGTTTTCCACCGTGCCACTGTTCCATCCCATGAGCCCGCCTACATCATAGTCTCCGGTCACATTTCCTGTAGCATACGAGTTCTCCACTGTGCCAGAGTTACTACGTCCTACGAGCCCGCCAATCGCCCCGTCTCCGGTCACGTCTCCTGTAGCATACGAGTTTTTCACCGTTCCATCCCAGTTGAATCCGACGAGCCCACCTACCTGAGTGTCTCCGCTCACTTCTCCCGTAGTATCCGAATCGCTGACCGTGTCTTCATAGTTCTTTCCCACAAGCCCGCCTACACGACGGTTTCCGCTAACATCTCCCGTTACGTACGAGTTTTCCACCGTGCCAGAGTTATCTCCCACAAGCCCGCCTACATTATAGCCTCCGGTCACTTCTACATCTACCACACCTACGTCAGTGATTTCAGCCCTATC
>CAYXPD010000070.1:0-5752 GCA_964466995.1 uncultured Thermoplasmata archaeon
TCAATATCTTCCACTCAGGGGAATATATCTATATTTATGCATGATGATCCAGACCTAGATGCGATAGCTTCGGCCATGGCGTTGGAAGAGATATGTGAAAAGGAAAATGTGGGAGTAGAAACATATTTTGCCGGGTCCTTTGGACATCCAGAAACGGAGATCTTTATGAAAAATACAGATTTCCTAATAAATAAGATCGATGAAGAGTCTATCGAAGATGTATTGGAGGGTACCAAGAAAGTAGCCTTCGTTGACTTTGCTAAATCTTCTATGAGTGATATCATACCTGATAGTATCGATCCCGATTTGGTTATCGATCACCATAAGACTAACAAAAAAATTAGGGCGAAAGAGTACACGGAAATAAGGACAGATGTAGGAGCTACATCCACCCTTATGACCCAGCATCTCAAGAATCTTGATGTTCCGGTGTCTCCTGTTTTAGCTTCCGCACTGTTGCTTGGGATAAAAGTAGATACCCATAATTATACCAAAAATATATCTTCTGAAGACTACCAGGCTATATCTTATCTGAATTCAAGAGCAGATAAAGATATTTTAGACGTACTCGAAAATACCCCTATATATTCTGAGACAGTCAGTGCGATGGGCAGAGCTATTTCAAACAGAGAATTTAAAGACAGTGTCATGACAACATTTTGCGGTAAAATATCCCATAGAGATGATATTGCACAGATAGCGAATTTTCTTTTGAGAGAAAGAGATATCCTCACTGTTTTAGTATGTGGTGTGAAGGACAAAAAAATACATATGTCTGCTAGGAGTAAGGACTTACAGTTGAATATTGGCAAGGTAATGGAAGAGGCTTACTCTGAAATCGGTGGAGGCGGGGGACATCCACATGCGGGTGGTGGTGAGGTAGAGATGGCTCAATTCACCGATGTAGAGGAGGCTGTAGATAATATCAAAAAACGTTTTCAAAATGAGGTGTTCGATAGATGAATCGCAGTTATTCTAGGATGAATGTTGAGTATGAAAAGGGTATGAGCAGCGTAGAAATCAAACACTTGTTCGTAGCCTTAGGTGTTTTGACTCTCGCATTCGCTATAAGTTTTGTCGGTGGTGCAGAAGGAATAATGACTCCTTCTTTTCCGCTGTTCTTGGTCATCTCATTTCTTTCTGTTGGGACAGCCTTCGTCTTTCATGAATTAGCTCATCGGAAGCTCGCACGTGATTATGGATGTTGGGCCGAGTTCCGTATGTGGCGATGGGGCTTGATGTTAGCACTGGTGTTCAGTTTTTTTGGTTTCGTTTTTGCCGCACCTGGCGCAGTCATGATCAAAGGTCATATCACCAGGGAACAGAACGGTAAGATAAGTGCTGCGGGACCTGCTACAAACTGGGCTGTTGGAGTAATTTTTTTGTTAAGCTCTTATGCGGCAGGATTGTACGGTCAGGGATTATTATATTTCGTGTTGGCATTCGTTGCCTACGTAAATCTCTTTTTGGGAGGTTTCAACCTACTACCTCTTGGTCCATTAGATGGTAGAAAGATATTCGGATGGAGTCTTAAGAATTACCTAATCTTGGTTGGACTTATCGGAGGTACTTTTGCAGCTGGTTATTATCTTGGCCCATTTTCCATATTTTTCTGAAGGATCTTAATTCGAATAGTTTTCATCTGGATCTAGTCCAACAGTACACGAATTCACTATCGAATAATTTTCCAGGATACTCTTTAGTGTCTATTATATTAAAAAGATTCAGCTCTTCTTTAAATTCCTCCAAAGTGTAATAAGATTGATACGTTTCAAATCCTTCAACTATACTTTCTTCAAAACCTTCACTCTCCCCTACCTTAAAACTGAAACAGAAAGTCCCATCCTTTTCTAGTATCCTGTAAATTTCCTTCTCCACGCTTGAAAGTTGAGATTTAGGAATATTGGAAAGAGATGTACTGGCCCATGCACCGTGAAAAGTATCGTCCGGGAAAACGGTGTCTCTCATATCAGAGCGTAAAAAAGTGCATTCTGGATATTTTTCTCGGGCGAGTTCTACCATCTTTTTCGATATGTCTATACCGACGACATCGACACCCTTTTCTCGTAGATATTTAGTGTCTCTACCATCACCGCAGCCGAGATCGATCATCCGAGGTTTAGAGGGTAAAAAATTTAAAGTTCTATCCATCATGTCCTCCTGGAATTCCCTATCACCTTCGCTTTCTGTTTTTCTACAGTACTTTTCCGCAATCTCATCATAGGTTCTCATCGTCCTTTCTATAGGGTCCATTCCTCAATCCTCTCCGATGATATCTTCTCTGATCTTCTCTATTTCTTCAGGAGTAGGTTCTCTATGAAAATTTCTGTGTTCCTGCCCAGGTGAAGTGGTATAATAAGGCCGATTGCATCCTGGGCACCCTCTGGTCTGGAAAACTTTCTCTTCATCGATCATATCCAAGGCTTTTCTTGGTTGTTCGGAGAGGAGTTGAAGTGCTTCTTTTGTTCCCATACCTTTATCATCCATTAGTGAAGTGACGAGCTGTGCTCTTCTAAAATAGGAAAGTTCGGCTTCTTCTTTTCCATCTTTAAAAGGAAAAAGAGAGACTTCTGCTCCTGCTTCCATAGATTTTTTCACAGATGTAGCCAACTCTCCAAAATCTTCCCCTAATCCGACTATGATGTGTGCTGTGGCATTCCCTCTGCCGTATATTTCTACTGCATTGCCTAGGTATTCCCAAAACACCATGGGTGAGTAAGACGGTTTCGCCTCTGTGCGTAGAGAATCTGTAGCTGCATCTATTCCCACACCTATTCTTTCTACCGTGCCTTTGAGTGATTTTAGTGTGTCTTTTTCTAAAGGCGGTGCGGATAGAGAGATCGGTATTTCGGTGCCATTAAGTTGATCCACTACTTTCTCGATCTTTTCCTCATAGTCAGGAATATCTGGTGATTGTAGGCATATTCTTTTAAAATCCGATCCCCTGAGTCTCTCCTTGACAGATTCAAGTTCAAAAAGTGGCCAACTAACTCGTGATAACCATTTCGATTCTCCTTTAGATTGTGGACAGAAATAACATCCTCCTCTACAGCCCTCTTCACCTGCGAGCATCAGATAAGCGGTAGTAGGTTTTTCCTCAGTTTCTCCATCCTCAAGTCCGAGTTCAATCGCGGTTCCATAAGACACTCTGATCTGCATATCTATCGCCATCTCCTTTCTCTCAACCATTGTTCCGATCCGTATTTATTTTCAAGCTCTTCTGCGAGTTCTATTTCTTCTTTTTGTAACTTCTCCTTTTTTATCTTTTCCCCAAAGTAGCTCTCGTATTTATCTCTCATAATATCTATCATCTTTTCTGGGTCAGGTTTTTTCCCCGTTTCCTTTTCTATAGTTGTCACGAGATCCAAAAAGGAATCTGCTCCTTTTTTTTCGAGCTTTTTCTCATCTATTCTTAATATATCAGCTAGTTTTTCTAAGTCCGTGTCGTACATGAGAGTTCCGTGTTGTAATAACCCTTTTTTCCCTCTTCTTTGGGCACTACCAGAGATCTTTTTCCTGTTTACAAGTACATCGTTATATGGTTTAAATTTCGGTTCAAGTCCGAACTCTTTTAGTGTCTCCATTATAGGGACAAGAAGTTCTCTAAAGCTTTCTTCGATGTCCCCTTCTATCTTTTCAGTGACTACAGAATAGGTTATCTCTCCATGATAGTCGTGGAAAACAGTCCCTCCACCTGTCATCCTACGGACGTAGGGGATATCATAGTTTTCACAAGTTTGAACGTCAATGGTCTCCTCGATCGATTGAGAGTATCCTAGGGTTATAGCTGAAGGTTTAAATCTAAAGAATCGAAAGGTCGGGGGGATATCACCTTTATCAAATTTTCTCAATAAAGCTTCATCTATTGCCATCTGTTTCTCAGGACCAGCTTCGATTAGAGGAATATATCTAGCATCCATAGTTTAAGATACTTCTTTACAGTTATAATTATTTCCTTTTATGTTCCTTTTAAAAGGCTCAATTTTTCATCACTCTAAATGCATCATATTTTCTATTTTTTCTTCTTCTATTATTCAAGCAAACTTTTATTTTTTAAAGTTCCGACAATTTAGATTCTTGTGATCATAAAAAGATTAATTTTAAGTTATAGCAGTCATATGGGGATGGGTATCAAAGACAGAAGGAGTTGTAATATGAATGAGACGCAGGAGCAGAGATAGGAAATACCTTCTCACATCAGAATCGGTGACTGAAGGACACCCAGATAAGATGGCTGATAAGATCAGCGATTCTGTACTGGATGAACTGATCAGGCAGGATCCCCATTCCAGGGCTGCCTGTGAAACAATACTGACAAACGGCCTTGCTCTAGTGGCGGGTGAGATAACCAGCGAAGGATATGTTGACGTTAATGAGATAGTAAGAGAGACTATAGCCAAAATAGGTTATACCGAAACAGAGTACGGCTTTGAGGCGGAATCCTGTGGTGTGATGACAGCTCTGCACTCACAAAGTCCTGACATAGCGAGAGGTGTAGATAGGGAAGTGCAAGGTGCTGGAGATCAGGGTATAATGTTCGGTTATGCTTCTGATGAAACGAAGGAGATGATGCCGAAACCTATAGTTTTAGCCCACAAACTCTCTAAGACCCTTACCGAGGTCCGGAAAGAGGGGATTTTGAATTATCTGCGTCCTGATGGTAAGTCGCAGGTGACTCTTGAATACGAGGGCGATACTGCAAAAAGATTAAATGATGTTGTTATCGCAGCTCAACATGATCCAGGAGTTGACGAAGAGAAGTTGAGAGAAGATATAAAAAAGGAGGTTATCGACCCAGTTTGTGGTGATCTGATCGATGAAAATACTTCTTTCAACATAAATGAGACGGGTCGGTTCGTTTTAGGGGGCCCCCAAGCTGATACTGGTCTAACCGGTAGGAAGATAATTGTAGACACCTATGGAGGCCACGGAAGTCACGGTGGAGGTTGTTTTTCAGGTAAAGACCCTTCCAAAGTGGATCGGTCAGGTGCCTATATAGCTAGATATGTAGCGAAAAATATCGTTTCAGCGGGTCTAGCTGAAAAGTGCGAGATCCAATTGAGTTATGCGATAGGAGTTCCTGAGCCGACTAGTATACTTGTAAACACTTATGGAACTCATAAAATACCGGAAAAAGAGATTGAAGAACTGGTAAAAGAAAAATTTCCACTGAAACCAGGAGCTATCATCGATCATTTAAACCTGTTACGACCGATATATGAAGAAACTGCTGCTTATGGCCATTTTGGCAGGGATGAACCTGAATTTACTTGGGAAAATACAGATATGGCGCAAAAACTGTGATCTTATTTCTCGCTTCAGATAGCTTCATATACTACTCCTCCCATTATATAACAGGGTGAAAAAGATGAAAATCAATATTATTTACGACAGTAAACATGGTAATGGAGAGAAAATAGCCGAAGAGTTGATGGATATGATAAAAGAAAGAGGTTATGAGGCTCATATCTATAATGCCAAAAATACTAAACCTGATAAGGTAGGAGAGGCCGATCTTTACATTTTTGGATCTCCAACTCACTTGAGAGGGCCGTCTAGAAGAATGAGGAGGATCATCAAAAAGACCCCTTTCTCAGAGAAGGGATTAAAGTATGCCCTATTCACTACGTCGAGTAATGGCAAGGGCAAAGCAGCAAATAAAATGGAAAAGATGTTGGATGAAAAGGGTCTAAAAAAGCATGGCACAAATCTTGATTTGAGATTAAAAGGGAAAAAAGGTCCTTTGGAAGAT
>CAYXPD010000071.1:0-5751 GCA_964466995.1 uncultured Thermoplasmata archaeon
GACCTCCATAAGGTGGGATTACATACTTACTCTTATAACAAAAAGATGAAGAGGGTAGCGGAAAAATTGGGTTTCAAGGAAGAGGGTATAGATAGAGAGATAGTTCTTTGGAAAGGAGACTGGATAAGTCGTATCAGGTACGGCATGATCAGGCAAGAATGGAATAAAACGAAAAAACACTACCTACGATAATTTTTTATTGGTCAAAGAGGAATGGTGCGATAACCCATGACAGAGGACATAGAAGAACAGATAAAGGATATCGAAGAGGAGATAAGGAATACTCCCTACAATAAGTCAACAGAGCAGCATATAGGCCGATTGAAGGCTAAGATAGCGAAATTGAAAGAGAAAAAGGAAAAGAGAGAGAAGGGAAAGTCCGAAGGAGGCGGAGGCTACGACATCAAAAAGGAAGGAGACGCTACTGTCGCACTGGTTGGGCTTCCGAGCGTCGGGAAAAGTACGCTCCTTAACAAGTTAACGAATGCCGAAAGTGAAGTGGCCGATTATCACTTCACAACTCTCGATGTGATCCCTGGGATCATGGAACATAATGGAGCAGTGATTCAGTTGTTAGATCTTCCCGGTCTGGTAGAAGGAGCTTCTAAAGGAAAAGGGAGGGGAAGAGAGATCCTATCGGTGATAAGAAATGTGGATCTCATAGTCATGATAGGAGATATTTACAGAAGCGACATCTCAAAGATAGTGGAAGAATTACGATCACATGGGATAAGGCTGAACCAGGAACCTCCAGATATAAAGATCGAAGAGAAAGACAAAGATGGGATCAAGATCAATACCACGGTAGAACTGAATAAGATAAGAAAAGAAACGGTGATGGACATACTTAGGGAATTCGGCTATGTAAATGCAAACGTGGTGATAAGGAGCGATATCGACGACCAAGCACTGATCGACTTTTTGAGTAAAAACAGGGTCTATCTTCCGTCTTTTCCTATAATAAACAAGATAGACCTGATAGATGAAAAAGAAAAGAGAAAACTAGCGGAAGAACTGGAGGAGTATGATCCGCTATTCATCTCCGCCGAAGATGGAGATGGTATACAAGAAGTAAAACAGAGGATATTTGACGAGCTCGACTTTATTAGGATATTTTTAAGACCACAAGGTGAAAAGGCAGACGACGAGCCGATGGTCTTGAAAAAAGGCAGTACGGTGGAGGATGTGTGCAAAAAGCTCCACAGCGATTTCATAGATAACTTCAAGTCAGCTAGGATATGGGGTCCTACCGCTAAATTTCCTAAACAAAAAGTAGGGATGGATCACCAACTCGCTGAGGGCGATACCATCAGGATCTTGACCGAATGAATTAAATTATACTTTTTCTGTTAGTTAGTTTACACATGAAAGAAATAATCTCGAAGGCGATGAGTTCAGGGCTAGACTTTTCTCAGAAAGGTGTATTGAAAACCTTTCTCTACAAGATGGACATCGACGAAGAGACCTACGATAGGGTGTATGTTCAGATAAAAAACAATGCCATGAAGGAAAAGGTCTCTAGAGTCGAGTTCGAAGACAGGATGGTGATGGTACCCCAGTGCTTGAGGCATCCCAAAAATTGTGAGTCTGATATGGGTGAATGGGGCCATGACTGTAATCGGTGCGGTAGATGTCAAATAGATGAGTTGATTTCAATAACGGAAGAACTAGGATACGGCGGATTTTATATAGTGCCGGGATCCAGCATGGCAAAAAAGCTCCTTAAACAAAAAGACTATGAAGCTGTCGTAGCGGTAGCATGTCATTCTGAACTCGTTGAGGGGTTCGAAGCGGCTCATGTATTCGACGTTCCGGCTCAGGGAATTCCATTGAGCAAAGAAGGTTGTGTAGATACTGAAGTCGATCTAGATAGAATCGAGGAAAAATTAAGGATCCGAAGTGATTGATCTTGATAGCATGAAAGGGAAGATCCCCAAGTTCGGAATCATCGGCAGATCAGAATCAGGAAAAACTGATCTTATCTGCAAATTGATCGAAAAATTGAAAGGGAGAAATTATAACGTAGCCTCAATAAAACATACAAGAGGAGAATTCAGCATCGATTCCGAAGGGAAAGACACCTGGAAGCACTCAAAAGCCGGTTCTGAACTTGTGGTTTTTTCAACCCCTAAAGAATCCGACTTTTTGTTGAAAGAAAGTCTAGGTTTGAATGATTTGTTATCCTATGTCGACTGCCTCGGTGATTACGACATCTTACTTGTAGAAGGGATGAAAAAAGAAAATCTACCAAAGATCGAGGTCGATGGGAAAAACCGGAAAGGTACTTTTATCCAATATGACGATAATCTAGATGATATTGTAGATTCTATTGAAGAATGGATAAAAATCTATGAACAACTCCCGGGATTGGATTGTGGTGAATGTGGTTTTGAGGACTGTGACGAGATGACAGAAGCGATATTTAGGGGGGAGAATGAGGTTGAAGATTGTACAGTTCAAAAAGACGCTGAAGATGTAGAACTGTATGTCGATGGAGAAAAAATACAGTTAGATAATTTTCCCGCTGAAATATTAGAAAAGACCTTAAGAGGGATGCTCAGCTCTCTTAAAGGCATCGACGGTGAAGAGAAAGATATAGAGATTAGTATATCGGAAAGTGACCAATGATGTATGTGATAGGAGCGATTACGGACGAAGCCGAAGATTCGAAAGACGTGCTTGATAGAGTTGAATCTTACAGAAAAGAAAACGATGTCTTCCTCCAGATCTTTAATCCTTCGAAAGTGGTTGGAAAAGAACATCTCCAGTGGGCTCATCAAAAGGCCGAAGAGTGTTTTAAAAACGATACCAATAGAGCCGATGACCGAGAGATCGAAACTTTACTCTGGGCCTCTGCAGAATGGCAGATCAAGGATGCTCTTGGTATGATAGGTATCGAAGAGGAAGTAGAAAAAGTCGCCGTGATGATAGATGAGGAACCTGAATCTTTTATTGAATATATGGGATGGACTCGGGACGACTCGATATTAGAACCGAGTATCGAAAAACTTAGAAGTCTCGATATAAGCGAAGATGAACTCAATACTGTAGATTCTCCCTACGACCTGATATTCGAAAAGATGGCTACATCTATCCTCTGATAATGGCTTAACTTATAATTTTAAATGAAGTAAGGCTTAAAAACTGTAATAATAAATATCCTAGTACTAGTAAATTTGTTAGAAAGATGTAAGTTCATCTGAGCATAGTTGTAGCCTTGTCTTTTATGAACTTGATTCAATCGACCAGAATGTGATAGAAAATCGAGCACCGAACATATAAATATTCGAAATGATATAAGGTGACACTAGAATGGAGAAAAAATTAATATTCATGAGGAGCCGTGAGGATAATAATCCTAGAGGGGGTTAAATATGATAGAAACTCTAGGACTAGGATTGATATTGATCATACTCGTATTCTTGATGTTCCTAGTGATAGCGGGTAATCCTGGTGAATTTTGGATCCTCGGAACGGCCGGGGTACAGGTAGTATTGGTGATATTGGGGATCATTGGGATTATAGGAATAGTTGAAATGCTAGAGGGAATAGCGATACTAGGTGGTATCACCGGGATAAGCTTGTTTGTAATACCTTTCTTGTATTGATTAGCCGTCGAGTGATCTCTTGAATATAATCTTAGTATTTTTTGTATTCATTTTTAAAAATTATTTATTCCTCTCGATTGTCGAATCATGGAACAAACTACAAAAAAGAAAAGAAAAGGATTTTTTATTCTACTTCTTCGAACCGGTCTTCCAATTCATCCATAACGTCTGGTAGAGTAGTGTATTCCATCTCTTCAAGCGGTAGCCTGTGAGGTTCGAAGGGACCATGTCTTCTCATGTAATCGGCAATGTTTGAGGATTTCTCTCTAACGGTATCGAATGCGGGATCATCGAAAAGATCTGCCGGCTCGTCGAATTTTCCATCTTTCAGTTGAGTGCCTAGAGCCATAACCCTCGGAGGACCATCGAATCTGGTACACTGTGAATCTTTTTCCGAAACGGGCATTATAGGTCCGTTATGACTGCCTCTCATCCAGCCAGAGACAAGGTACGGATGTGCGAAGGGTTCCAATACTTCTCCAAGTGCTGGAAGTCCAGATTGTGATCTTACGACAGCCACAGGGTCGTCCTTGCCTACATACTCTCCTGCTACCTGGTACAGTTTTTCCGTGCTAACCGCAGCAACAGGCTCATCTTCAGGTAATTTACTATCTTTTTTTGGATAAACTTTCTTTATAACGAAGCGGCCTTTAGCTCCTAAAAGAGCGAGTATGTCGTAGATTTCTTCTGGAGTTTCCATGATTATCTTTTCATTCTTCTTGATATCCCATATTTCGAATCTGAAACCGATATGCAGTGAGGGATCGATCACGAGACCAGCAGTATTAAAGGGATCAGCGAACATCTTGAATATAGGATAATTGAAAGCGCCGGGTTCAGTCTTATCCATAAGGAAAGCTACAACAGGTTCTGCCTTCCTAGCAGTGAATTCCATCTCGGCTATGCCTGGTCCCATCCCTCGTACATTTCCAGAAAATGCATCAGATAGAATGTCCTGTCCAGCGCCGTATAATCCGAGTTCTTCAGCTTTCTCGGTAGCCTCCTGGAATGTATCCCAGGCGAGCGAATGAATCTCTTCCGAGTCCTCACCCTCTCTGTGCGTCATCAGAAGTTCGAGATCATCTCCACAGTGTGTCACATAATAATCTTCAAGGACATCAGAATTAGATAGTTTCTTTTCTGCCACTTCCATCAATTCATCATGTACCCTCGAATGTCCTGGATATCCTCCAACATCCGCTTTTATTATACTAAACGTTATCTTGCCCATGCTTTACACCTCGTTTCCCTCTATAAAGACACTAAATAAAAGATTATCGATTAGGAAAAACTAAAGTGAAAAGATTTTAAGGGAAAAACAAGATTTTAAAACTAATGAGCTCGAAGTTTATTGAAGATTACTCTTTCGGAAAAATTAACATCGCTGGAAAAAATTACAACGATGATGTTATACTTCTCGGAGAGAAGGTGTTAGATGGTTGGTGGAGGGAAAGTGGACACAGACTTTCAAGATCTGACCTCAAAAAAATTATAGAATACGATCCAGACATCCTGATAATAGGAACTGGGAATTCTAGTCGCATGAAAGTCCCATCTGATCTACCAAGGAAATTGGAGTTTGAAGTGGAATCGTATCCAACTAGAAAAGCCTGTGATAGATATAATGAACTGATCGAAAGCGATAAGAGGATCGCAGGAGGATTTCATCTGACATGTTGAAGATAGATGATACTGACTTTGGAGAAGTCACCGTAAATGGACAAACATTTGATCATGATATAGTTATCTTTCCAAACGAAATAATTGAAAGGAAAAAATGGATCACGAAAGATAAACACGGGACTAGTCACAAATTTACTAGAGATGAGATGGTAGAGTATCTCGATCAAGCTGACCGATCGATAGACGAGGTGATCGTAGGTAAGGGGCAGTACGGTAAATTGGGACTGCTGCCAGAAACGAAGACTTATCTTGAGGAGAAAGATATCGATTTTGAGGAGAAGAAAACTAAATATCTAGTTGGAGAAAATATCGATGAAGGCTCTACGCTAGTGATACTCCATGTCACTTGTTAGATCTGTGACATTCTCAGATCATACCCTCTTCCTTCACTCCTTTTTCCACTTCATCTAGGAATTCTTCGGTACCCTGCGGTCTTTCAGTGATCAAGCTGACTAACACG
>CAYXPD010000072.1:0-5709 GCA_964466995.1 uncultured Thermoplasmata archaeon
GAGAGTTATTCAGCAACAGCATACGACGAGTTTGGCAATGAAATAGAAGATGTAACTGGTGAAACTCAGTGGTCAGATAATATCGATGACTCGGAATGGGAAGATAACGAGATAACAGCTTACACTGCCGGGGAAGATTGGGAGATTACCGGCGAATATGATGGATTCGACGATGTAGTCACTCTGACTGTTGAGCCAGCAGATGTAGATCGGGTATTGATCCAGCCTGAAGAGGACCAAACTATCGAGGCAGGAGATACGGTTGAGTTCTCTGCAGAAGCTTATGATGAATACGACAATCTCATCACAGATGACGATACAGACTTCACTTGGCAGAATACCGATGATACCGGATTGTTCGATGAGACTGAGGCAGGTGATTATGAGGTCACAGCCACTTATGATGGAGTGGAATCAGAACCTACTACTGTAACGGTAGAAGAAGAAGAAGAAGAGGATGAAGAAGATGGATTGATACCTGGATTCACAACAGTGCTCGTGTTATTAGCAATGGTCATGGCCGTAGCCATTTACCACAAAAAGAAACTCTGAAATATAACCACTAGAAAATAGAAAAACCTTTTCTTAAAAATATCTTTTTTATATCTTATCAGAAAATTCGATTTTAATTAATCATGAAAGTGGATAATGCTCTTAAAGATTCAATTTCAAACGGACTCTTTTTACTTGATCGATAGATCTAAATATATTTAGAAGGATGCTGTCAAATAAGCGCCGAGGAGGAGACGAACAAACCTACGGTTTGTGAGTATGAGGAACTTGTTCCTCACCGTGAATAAACTTTAGTTTATGAGCGTTGAGAATCTTTGATTCTTAACAGTTTTCGAATCTTTGAGGAGGGATAAATTAACCATTCTTGCTTCTAAATTGCTCGTTACGCTCGCAATATTAGAAGTTGCGTGGAATCAAAGATTCCACTTACTTTTTCATTTATTTCGGAATTTCAGTACAATTCCGAATACCGATGGAAAATCTTTGGATTTTCCAGTAGATCTCACTTACGTTCGAAACAGAAAAAGCGCCGAGGAGGAGATTCGAACTCCTGTGGTGCGAAGCACCAGTGGCTCTCGAGGCCACCGCCTTAGGCCGGACTTAGCTACCTCGGCAGCATGATAAGGAATACCTTCCGAAATATGCAGGGAAAGCTTTCTTCACATATCTAGCAATATTTCTATTTTGGAGCAATTTCCCTGCAGTATCTTTCCTTATCTTTCCGTATTATTTAAGTTTTACAAATGTGGACTTCTCAAAACTCGCGACCTCCAAATTTTAATACCCCTTCTCATTTCCCCCTGTATCATGCAGAAGTTGGTCGTACTGTCAGTGTTGATGCTCATCCTCCCTACTTTAGCGGCTGTAGGTCCAGCGGGACAGAACGAAGGAAATTTGAGACTCAAAGAGGTTTATTATAACACTGGCCCTGGATCTGAGTTCCTGACATTGAAAAATATAGGTCCTACAACCCAATTTGAGGATATAAGTGTCTCTAACGGTCGCCACAGCATCGAACTTCCAAATTTTTCTTTGAACAAGAGCGAAGAGTTAGTGATCTCAAAAAATCAAGATTATGAAGAGATATGGAATAAAGAACCCGATATGATCTGGTCGAGTGATAAATTCACGACCGATAATGATTTCGAACTTCCAGATGAAGATGGAGAGGTAATCTTAAAAGACGAGAACATTCCTATCGACTCCTTTTACTACGGAGACGTAGAACCCACAGAGATCTGGGAGGGCGACACCACGAAACCTCTTCCCGAAGGTTCTTACGCTAAAAGAAGAGATATGGAGGGAAATGATAAGGAAAGTTGGACTTGGGAAAGAGAGTGGATGGTTGGACATTCCGACTTTGAAACAGAAACTATAAGTTACGAAGGAAAAGCAACAGCTTTCGCCTCTCCAGATAGTTCCTTCCACTCGATGATGACCTTTTTAGATGATGTCAACTCTTCGCTTGAGATAGGTATATACCAATTCAACAGTGTTAGGATAGCGGAAAAAATAGCAAATCTCTCACGAAACGGAATTTCTGTTAGAATACTGGTCGAAGGTGATCCAGTTCAAGGAATGTCAGATAGAAGCCGCGCCTGCCTAGGTATGATAGAGAATAATGGAGGCGATGTTAGACAAATCACTGCAAGTGAATACGATCCCTACAATTACTACCATCCAAAATACATGATAAGGGACAACACCTCAGTTTTCATCACCAGCGAGAACTTTGTTCATCAAGTTTCTCACCTGAGGAAAGTTACGGAAACAGGGGATGGGGAATAATTCTTGAAACGTCTCAACTCGCCTCCTATTACGGAGAAGTTTTCGAGTTTGACTGGAAGTTTAGCGATGATTTTTCTACCTCACTAGAAAAGATAGATCCTATAGAACTCTCTCAAGATCACTACACTCCATTTGCAAACAAAACTGTATTCAATGATAACTTCAATGCAACGCCGGTCTTAGCACCTGATACCAGCATGTGTGAAACAACTATCAAAAATATGATCAGCTCGGCTGAAGAGTCGATATACCTTCAACAATATTATATCAGACACTGGGAGAGCAAAGAAAATCCTTATCTAGAAGCTATCAAAGAAGCTGCAGAGAGAGGTATCGAGATCAAAATAATGCTAGATTCTACCTGGTATCATATGGAAGGGAACGGAAACGATCAGATAGTCAAAGAATTGAACGATCATGCTCGCAAAGAAGAAGTCGAGTTAGAAGCTAGATCATTATCTCGATTCAAAGGACTAGAGAAGGCACACAACAAAGGTATGGTGGTCGATCAAAACACGGTGCTCGTCTCGAGTATAAATTGGAATGCCAATTCACCACTCCAGAACAGAGAGATCGGCGTGATAGTCGAGAGCGAAAAAATCGGTGAATATTACTCAGATATCTTTTTAGAAGATTGGAATGATCACATAGAACCGATAGCAGATGCTGGAAGAAACAGAGCGGTAGAGGTCGATGAAGAAATTACTTTAACAGGAGAGAACAGCTGGGACGACCATAGGATTGTTGAGTACAGGTGGGATATCAATGGAGATGGGTCCTATGACAAAAAGGGCGAAGAGATATCTTTAAAATTTGAGGAAGAAGATACACGAGAGATAACATTGTATGTGGAGGATGTAGGAGGTAACACCGATACCGACACCTTCACATTAGAAATAGAAGAGGGTGAAGATTGGTCAACTCTGTCTAGGATACTCGATTGGACTTTTTTATTGGCACCGATGATAGCGATCACTCTATTTTTGGTTAAAGGGATGATCCTCAACAGATCCTAGGTACAGGATCTCCTACGGGTTTTTCTAGTATCCTCCTTCCACCAACACCTGTCTTAAGGACGACGCCGTCGATATCTTTCTTAGCTTCCCCGATTATAGCGGCATCTTTTCCTTCCTCGGTTTCTTTCAAAATGTTCAAAACTTTTTCGGCCCTAGAATGATTGACCGCAAAGACGAATTTCCCTTCATTACCGATAGAAAGGGGGTCGATACCTAACATCTCACCGGCCGATGAGACCCAATCTTTGATAGGGATTTTATCTTCTTCAATCTCTATACCTACTGGAGATTTCTCTGCCCATTCATTTAGGGTGTTTGCGAGTCCACCTCTAGTTGGATCCTTTGCGGAACCGATTCCTCCCACTTCTAGACTTTTTTTCATAAGATCGTCAAGAGGTGCTACATCACTTTGCACTTCGCCTTCAAAGCCGTATCCTTCTCTTTCTGAAAGGATGGTTATCCCGTGATCTCCGACGGTTCCAGTCACTATGATCTTGTCATCTGGATTTAGATTATCGTCAGAAAGCCATCTCGTGTTCCTTCCACCTGCCAATTTCATATTCTCGTCCATCATCGAATGTCTCTTACCTATTCCAGTGGTGGTGAAGATCGGTTCGTCAATATCACCCTTCTCGACGACTTTCGTATCTCCGGTCAATATTTGGACCTCTGACTTCTCTAAAACATCGGAGACACTCTGAAGCAGTCTTTCCAGCTTGCTCATCTTATAACCTTCGGGTATCACCATCGCCAAAGCTAATCCTAGAGGTTCACCTCCAGTGGCTAATAGATCGTTTATCGTCCCGGAAACGGAAAGACTTCCTAGATCGCCGCCGGGAAAAAATATCGGTTTAACCGTATGGCTATCAGTAGTAAAAACGATATCATTTACCACGCAGGAGTCGTCGAGCGAAGAGAGGGGTATCTCTCCTTCTTCGTTTCCAAAAAATGGAAGTATGTATTCTGATATAAGCTCTTCCATCTTTTCTCCGCCAGCTCCATCAGCAAGACTTATGCTCCTTTCGTTCTTTTGAGGCATGGTGAGAACAGTACAGTCCTGCTTAATTAACTTTTTATCTCAATATAGAGCACTCTTTTTACAGTAAATGTGAAAAGAAAACAGGTCATTTTGACTGAAAGTTTTATTAATATAGAGTTCTACTTCAAATGTGGTCAAGATAGATCTGCACAAGATAGATAAGACCGCAGTTCTTATCGCCGTAATATTTGGAGCTGTCACTATCTTGGCTCTTATTTATCTCCAAGTGCAAACAGCATTCATGGTTGTGATGCTTTGGTTGATTATACCTGTGATTCTAAAAAAGCTCGTTGATTTCTTTAAAAAATTTTTATGAAAGTTATTTACAACAGTTTTTGAGAAAAATAATGCGAGGGAAGGGATTCGAACCCTTGGACCCCTACGGGACAAGGCCCTGAACCTTGCGCCGTTGGCCTAGCTTGGCTACCCTCGCTTTGTGAGGGAAAAGGTTTTTGACCGAATAAAGCGAGAGTGAGGAGGAATTTATAATTCCTCGGCTACCCTCGCAAGAGTGAGTGTTAGCGAATTCTGAGAGTGTTTACATCATGGACCAATGAAAATCCTCTACATCCAAACATCTACAATCAATTCTAGAATAACAAACCATCCCTTTCTTGAGGAAGAAGTTAGTAGTCCTTCACTAGTCCTTCTCTATATTCAAGACTACTACTTCGAAGTGTAGAGTTTTCCCGTTGACTTCATCGTTGAAATCTACTGTTATTTGATCTCCATTAGGGATGAGTATCCCTTCTCCAAGATTCTGAAATTTTTCATCCCGGAATGAGAAAAGTTCGCTTTCTACCACCAATGGTTCATGAACTGTATGTTCTATTTCGATCTCGCCGTCTCCATCTCTAGCTGTGGAATCGATATCTACGACCTCTACATCCCAACCTCTCTCGCTGGTCGGTCTGTATATCTCACCAAGTTCTGGTTCGTTCCTCAATCTTATCCTTTCCCGTCCGACCGAAGTGACGGTTTTGTCCCATCTCCAGAATCGGTCTTCCACAACCATATTAAGCCTTGGTTCTCCGTAGACCTCCGTAAACTCTTCTCTATCCATTCTCTCGTAGACTGGTAAACTCTCTGTTCTTTCTATCTGGAATTTCAATTCCTCATTGGCCTCCCCGTATCCTTTCTCAGGTGGAACTAAAAACCTTTTCGATTCCCCTTCTTCCATACCTCTAACGTTCTCGTTCCAGCCCTCTATCACGTCTTCACCTAATGTAAATTCGAATGGGTCGCCTCGTTCTCTTTCATGATCGAATGTAAGAGTGAACCTAGGTTCTCTAACACCGGGGATATCCTCATAGGAGGTATCGAATATCCGTCTATTATCATAAATCCTATCAT
>CAYXPD010000073.1:0-5645 GCA_964466995.1 uncultured Thermoplasmata archaeon
GTGCATCCCATCCCACCATCCTGACCTAAAAACTAGCCCCCTCCCCTTTTCTTATTTTTCGCTTTGATTTTATCATCTGTTTTGAGCTGAGGCTATGACTGCCTGGCCAAAAGGGATCCCCATATCTCCGTTAGGGATCTTTTCGTGCACTAATAGCTCATAACCTCGATCTTGTAGATATGACCTTATACTTTCCACTATCGGTCTGTTGTAAGAGACACCCCCAGACACACCGATATCTTTTATACCCTTTTCCTCAGAAGCTTGGATTGCCGACTGAGCTATAGCTCGGGAAACTGAATCAACGTATGACGCAGCAAGGTTCTTTTTCGAGCCATCATCTTCCATCATATCGAGAAAGGGATCTAGTGTTTTGATTTTGTTTTGAGTGATTTTGATTTCGTATCTTTTGGTAGGTTTTCCTTTGATCAGGAGGTCCTCTAGTTTCATTGCCGGTTCTCCTTCGTAAGTCCTATCTTTACAAACATCTAATCCAGCGGAGATGGCATCTAACAACCTTCCAAAACTCGTGGTTTTCACGCTGTCATCCATCAATTTATCAAATACTTTTTTTTCTTCACTATTGAAATAATTCCCTTCACCTCCCATCTTTCTCTGTATTGCAAACACTAGTCGCCTAGGATCCTTTACAGCCTTCTCCCCGCCCAATAATGGAAAAGCTTCGAGATGTTTAAGACGCTCATAATCAGTTTTATCACAGTACAGGATCTCTCCTCCCCAGCTGTTCCCGTCTTCTCCGTATCCGGTACCATCTATTGCTATCGTGATCATCTCCTCTAGGTCATGTTCGAGCAATAGAGAAGCTCCATGGGCCCAATGATGTTGTATCTCCTCTGTTTTCGCATCGAACTCTTCTGCGATATCAAGACCCAACTTTCTGCTTTGATACCGTGGATGAAGATCGACAGCTACTGAATCTATATCATCTATTCCCAGCAAAGACATCATATGATCTTTGGTATTCTGGTAAAATCGAGTTGCGTCGTACGATTTAAGATCACCTAGGTACTGGCTCGCGTATAATAATCCATCCGTAGAGAGAGCAAAGCATCCGTCCTTATCAGCTCCTGCAGCCATGACTTTTCCTTCTTCGAAATCTAGAGACGATGGAACGTATCCTCTAGACCTCCGGATTATAAATGCGTCCCTCCTGTGGGTCCTGACCAGTGAATCGTCGACTCGGTTAGCTATATTCCTATTGTGTAGTAAAAAATATTCAAAGGGGAGCTGAAAAGCTTCCTCGTTATCTATTATCATAGGCTCTCCAGGGAGGTTCGCACTGGTCATCACGACCGCGTCTAGTTGACTTTTTTTGAAGAAGAGGTGATGAAAACCCGTGTAGGGCAGCATCATCCCAACAGTTGGAAGGTCAGGAGATGTGTGATCTAATAGTCCTTTCTTTTCGCTTTTCTTTTCATATACCATTATAGGTCTTCTAGGACCGGTGAATATATCTTCTCTTTCAACTTTCGCGTATTTTTTTGCTGTTTCAAGGTCTTTAACCATTATAGCAAATGGTTTTTGAGGCCGGTGATAATCCTCTCTCAGATCTGGTATTTTTCTCAATTTGCAGATTATATGCATACCACCCCAACTTTTAGCCACGCCGATGTTTCCCTTCTCGATGAGATCGACGAAATCAGAAATGCCGCCCATCTTCTTTTTTTCTTCGTTGTAAAGGGTGTATTCTGGTCCACATTCTGGGCAGGATATGGTCTGAGCATGGAACCTCCTGTCCATCGGATCTTCGTACTCTTCTTGGCAATCTTCACACATCTGGAATGGTTCCATGCTCGTTTTTCCCCTATCATAAGGAAGTGAATATATCGCAGAGTAGCGAGCACCACAGTTTGTACAATTGGTGAAAGCGTAGCTTTCTCTTCTATCGTTGTCATCTTTCATCTCTTCGAGGCAGTCCTGGCAGAGAGCGGTATCTACAGGTATGGTAGAGGATTCTTTTTCCCCCTGAGAGCTTCCTACGATTTCAAATCCTTTTTTAGTAACGCTTTCTTCTTGTCTTTCAACTTCTTTGATCTCAGCTAGAGGAGGAAGGCGTTCCTTCAACTTTTTTAGGAATAACTCCTTTTTTTGATCTATCACCACTTCTACTTCCCCGCCTTTGTTCTTCACGTAACCATTTAGACCTAATGATCTAGCGACTCTATATACGGTCGGTCGAAATCCGACACCCTGAACCGTTCCTTTTAAGATCAGTTTCATCACCTTAAAAACACAGTGACTGCTTTTTATAGTTACCCATCGAAAAGACTATTTAACTATAGTTCTTCCATAGGACGAATGATTTGTGGAATAGATGAAGCTGGCAGAGGCCCGGTTATGGGGCCTATGGTGGTCGCTGGAGTAAAAGTCAATGATGACGGTAAATTGATCGAACTCGGCGTCAAAGATTCTAAGAGACTTGCTCCTTCAACTAGAGAAGAGCTTGAAGAAATGATTAAAGATTGCGCGGAATTCAGTATCAGGGTGGTTCCAGCGGAAGATATCGATTCTTTGCGAGATTCCATGACTCTGAATGAATTGGAAGCGAACATATTCGCAGATGTTATAGATGAATTATGTGTTGACAGTGATACTTGTTATTTGGACTCTGCCTCAACAGATGAGAAGAAGTTTGCAGAGATGGTGAAGAGAAAAACGAGCGTTCAACCGAGTATTTTATCTGAACACGGTGCTGACGATGAATATCCGGTGGTTTCCGCTGCCAGTATATTAGCTAAAGTGGAGAGAGATAGGAAGGTCGAAGCTATATCTGAAAAGTTAGAAAGTGAGATAGGTAGTGGATATCCATCGGATACAAAAACACGCGAATTTCTTATCAATTGGATATCGAAGGAGGAATCCCTCCCCCCTTATACGAGGGAGAGTTGGGATACCTGTAAAGAGTTGATGAATAGGTTTTTGAATCAATCTTTGGATGACTTTTGAGTATAATTACTACCAAGAATTGAAAGATCATTGTAAAAAATCACTAAAATCAGACCGAGGTCATCATGAGTTTTCCGTGCTTCACTCCTTTCGTACTTTTCAATCTATCAGCGATCTTTCTTATATGTTGTGGTTTCCCCTTGATCGCCATCGTCTCCATGCAGTTGTGTTTATCAAGATGTATATGCATAGTTGAAACTATATGTGTATGATCTTCGTGCTGTATATCGGTGAGTTTATCTGAGATCCCCTTTTGCTCGTGATCGTATATAAGGGTGAGGGATCCGTAGACCTCCTCATCAGATTTTTCCCACTTTTCTTTAACAAGAAAATCTCTAATCAAGTCTCTTATCGCTTCTGATCTATTAGTGTACATCTTCTCTTCTATCTTTTTGTCGAATTCCTCTATCAGATCCGATGGGACGGAAACTCCGAACCTCGTGGTGTCACTCATATTATCTCGAACACGTTAATGATGTTATGATTAATAAATTTCTTGTTAATCCAACCGCGAACACAGTATTACTTGTAACAAATAACTATGTCAATCGTGTTACTAATCAAGAAAAAGTATTAATAATCTTTACTAAATGACCCTGCAGATACAATGGCAAATTCTAGTTCACCTCGTACTGAGATATATGACATGATAAAAAATGAAGATCTCCATTCTCTTTTGGATAAAGCCGCACTTTTGCACGGGCATTATTGTCCTGGACTTGCTTTAGGTGTCAAGGCTTCTTATACCGCTCTTAAAGAAATAGATGCTAAACCAGAAGGCATGGAAGAAGTTATAGCCATCGTCGAGACCAATAACTGTTCTACCGACGGAGTTCAACTTGTAACGGGATGCACCTTCGGCAACAATTCGTTGATTTTCAAAGACTTGGGTAAAACTGCTGTTACTTTGATCAAGCGAGATGGGAAAGGCATACGATTTGTCACGAAACAAGATACGGGAGAGCAGTGGTACGATGAATTTCCAAAGTATCGGGAACTTTTCGAGAAAGTCGTAACTGAAAGGAACGCCACTGAAGAGGAAAAGAAAAGGTTTTCTGAGTTGGGGAAGAAGGTCTCTCATCATATCATGGACATAGAAAGCGAGAAACTTTTCAAAATAGAAGAGACTAGCGTTGAGCTTCCAGATTACGCTCCTATACACGAGAGTTTGACTTGCGAAAATTGCGGAGAGAGTGTCATGAGTACTCGGACCGTAAAGGATGATGGAGAGACCCTATGCTTACTCTGCGGTGGTGAGGAATTCTTTGAACTTGATGGTTACGGAATCAACTGTAAATGTGATAAAAGATGAAAAGCAAAATGGCAGTATTGATAGTATCGATCCTTTTGATATCATTGATAGGCGCAGGATGTGTTGAAGAAGACTTAGAAACGATTCAAGTCAAAGACATGGCAGGTCGTGAAGTTGATGTGCCTGAAAACGTAGAAAGTATCGTCGCGGTAGGCTCGGGATGTATGAGGCTTATAGCGTATATGGAAGCAACGGATCTACTTGCAGGTGTGGAAGAATATGAACAAGGAGATTCTATGGGAAGACCATATGCATTGGCAAATCCCCAACTATCAGAGAAGGAATCGATAGGTCCTATACACGGAGGAGATATGGAACTCATCACAGCCCAAGAACCGGATGTTATATTCCGTGCGTCTTCTGCTGAAGAAGCTGACAGGTACGAGGAACGAACGGGCATCCCAACGATAGACCTGAATATCGGTGACCTGGGAGAGGATAGAGACGAGTTCTACGGCAGCTTGAGATTGATAGGAGAGGTCTTAGATAAGGAGGAAAGGGCCGAAGAAGTAATAGATTTTATAGATTCGACCATCGAAGACCTTCAAGACAGAACGAAAGATATCACTTCAGAAGAGAAATCCGATGTCTATGTCGGAGGTGTGCTGCACCGCGGAGCCCATGATCTGAGAAGTACGTACTCGGATTACGCTCCATTCGAGTTCGTGAACGCTGAAAACGTCGCTGGAGATCTAGAAACGGATCATGCGATGGTGAACGAAGAAGCTATATTAGAATGGGATCCCGAGATTGTTTTCGTAGATATGGGCAGTCACACGAGAGATATGATCGATCTGAGCAACCCTGATTATCAAGAGATAAAAGCCTTCCAGGAAGGAAACCTATATGGTATCCTTCCATACAACTGGCATCATATAAACTATGGAACAGTACTAGCTAGTTCCTTTTACGTGGGATCGGTTCTATATCCGAAAGAGTTCAGTGATATAGATACTGAGGAAAAGGCCGATGAGATATATGAGGTGTTAGTAGGTGAGCCTGTTTATGAGTATATGGAAAGAGATCTAGGTGGATTTACTGAATTAGAACCGTAAGATTGAGGAAAAGAGGTGATCATAGATGGCGGTAGAAGAACAGAAGATCAGTGAAGAGATATTGGAAACATATAAGGAATATTCCCAAAAAAGGATATCCTTCTTTTTATTATCGCTGATCCTACTTGTCTCTTTAGCCCTCTTCTCATTAACGTTGGGTCCCGCGGATGTATCTATTTTTGAAGCTGTATCAACACTTATAGGAGCCAATACTAGCAATAAATTGAACACTATAATATGGAATATACGGATGCCAAGGGTTCTTGCTGCCATTATCGCTGGATCTGGATTGGCTGTTGTCGGTGCAGCGA
>CAYXPD010000074.1:0-5627 GCA_964466995.1 uncultured Thermoplasmata archaeon
AGGAAGGAAAAAAGTAAAAACTGAAGATGTAGAGTTAGCTGCTGAGATGGCACTTCCACACAGGATGAAAAAAGGACCACTTGAAGAGAAAGAATTCGATAAGAATCGAATGAAGAGGTTAATTAAAGATTACACGACCTAGACCAAAACAGTTTTAACCTTAGATATATTAACGATTACAAATAGATAGGATGGAGGATGACACCTTGAGTGAGAACGAAAAAAAAGAAGATGAAGAAAATAAGGACCAAGAAAAAATGGATCAACGGAAATGCTCTTCTTGCGGGTCAGAGATTGACGGAACCGATCTAATATGCCCTAATTGTGGCGAAGTCGTTCCAGATCTTGAGACTGACGGAGATGTAATCGAGGAAAGGCCTAGTTTCAGCGAGTATGATAAAGAAGAAAATGATCTGAAAGATGAGGTTCCTGAAGGACTAAAAATGATTTTGGGGTCTGCAGGAGATATGATCGAGAGAAAAGTACTTTCTACCGTCAAGGAGAGAGAAGAAAATTTAAGAAGATCTATGGAAAAAAGTATCAGGCAAAACGAGAGAAAATTTATAGAAAAGATTCAGGAAACAGCCCAACAATTACAAAAGAGGCAGGACGAAGAGAGAGAAAGGTTGGACTCCCGAATAGAAGATATTAGGAAAGAAAAAAAAGAATTAGAATCCGAGTTCAAAGAAGAGAAAAAAGAGCTTCGAAATAAAATTGAGAAAAAAGAAGAAGCATTGAAAAAACAGCAGGATGAGCTGAGAGAAGAAAACAAAGATATAAAATCTAAGATCGAAAAAACAAGAGAGGAACATATCCAAACAAAAGAGGATTTAAAGGTGGAAATCGAGGAAAAATCTGAAGGACTCAGGCAAAGACTCTTGGAAGAAAGGGATGATCTTAAAAAAAGGTTGGAAGAAAAAAAAGAAGAGCTCGAAGAGAAAATAGCCGAGCGAGACGGTGAGATAGATGAGTTAAAAAATCAAATCCAAAAACAAAGAGAAGAATATAACCAGATGAAGGATGCCCTAAGAGATGAAATCGAGGAAAAATTTGGAGGGTTGAGAGAGAGGCTTTTAGAAGAGAGAGACGGGTTAAAGGAAAGTTTCGAAGAGGACAAAAAAGAGCTAGAGGAGAAAATTGCTGATCAGGAGACGGAGTTACAAAGTCAGATCCAAGAACAAAAAGAAAAGCATAATGAGACTAAAGAGGCTCTACGAGAAGAAATAGACGAAAACTTTGAAGTGCTGAGAGAGAGACTTTTAGAAGAGAGAGACGGGTTAAAAGAAAGTTTCGAAGAGGATAAGAATGAGCTAGAGGAGAAAATTGCTGATCAGGAGACGGAGTTACAAAGTCAGATCCAAGAACAAAAAGAGGAATTTATGGAAATAAGTGATGAGATCAAAACAGAACTGAGGGAAGAACTGAGTCGAGACCAAGAGCAGTATATGAGTGAAATGAGAGAAGATATGATAGAACGATATGAAAAACAGATGGATGTATTAAGATCGATGAAAGAAGAACAAGAGAAGCAAAAGTCAGGGATTGGTGGTATCGATATCGAGAAAAAGTTAAACCAACCAGTTTTCCCTTTCACCGCTATTGTCGGGCAAGAGAGGATGAAAAGGAGTCTCTTATTAAACGCCATAAATCCCGAAATAAATGGAGTACTAATTTGGGGGGCTAGTGGTACCGCTAAAAAAACAGCTGTTCTTGGATTGGCAAAACTCCTTTCAGATATTGAGGGTCTTAACCAGGATAAAGTGAATGTCTGGGATGATCCTGAGAGATACATGTCTGGTGCTTTAGTTACTTCGGAAGCTAACGCAGATTACTTGATCGATAAGGAGCTAAATAATGGAACTTTGAGCACCCGGTCTACAAATCCTTCATCAGGTAATAACGGACCTACTCTCCTTGTATCTGATCCTGAGTCCATGGATAGAAGACTGATATCTCGTATGGACAAATTCAGTTTGCATGTGAGGATAGAAACTCTTAATGATATGGATAAAAGGATCGAGATATCTAGAAGGTCTAGGGCTTTCAAAGAAGATCCCGAAGAATTCTATAAGAACTATAAGGATGAAATAGAATCATTGAGGGATAGAGTGATTCAAACCAGACAGCAATTACCTTCAATTCAAGTAGGGTCTAGACGTAGAGGGACAATATCTAATATATGTGCACAGAACGATTTACCTTCTAACATGGATGTAGTGATAGAAGAGGTAGCTAGAACAATCACAGCTTATGATGGGCGAAAAGAAGTCACTGAGGAGGATATACAGGAAGCTCTAGATTTAACCCTTGTGCATCGTGTGACGGAGGAATTAGTTGAAGAAGTGTGAAAATGTCCAAAGAGGAATCCTCAACAGTAAAAAGGATGAGGAGGGAACTTTCTCGTGAGTACGGGTGTAAAATTTATGAGGACGATTTTAATTTAGCTGTTAGGGTCCCTTTGGAATCTATCGAAGACTTAAATGAAAAACATCTTGATTCTGTTCGAAGGGCCTTAGATAGATTCGATAGAAGGACCATTGAAGAAAAAGTGGTATCTACCTTTCTCGTAGCAGATGAAGATAATGTAGATTTGGAGGTTGAATTACTTTTCGAGGCTTTAAGGGAGGATGATCCAAAAACTATATCGGATCAACTTGTCACTGGAGAATCTGAGAAAAGAACAGCTATCAATGAACGAGTTAGGAAGATAATGGAGAAAATATCAGAGGAAAGAAAAAAAGAACCTGGTAGTAGAGGTAAAGTAGTTGATTCTAGAGGGGCCAGAGGTGATTTTAACCTTTCTGACATATCAGTAACTTCCTCTATTAGAAAGGCTATAGGTAGAGGTAGTTTCGAAAGAGGTGGAAGACCAAAAGTAAAAAAAGATCATCTGCAAGAAAAAATCTACCAACCTAGACTTCGAACTAATATATGTTTAATAGCTGACACGAGCTTTTATCCGGATATGCGAGAAGAGATCAGCACGATGAAATGGATAATTAGGATCATTTTGACTTTGTCCTATGAAAATAGGTACCACGTTAGTATAATCTCATTTTCAAATAACTCAGCGGTTTTGGAGATGCCTTTCACTACCGACGTGGATAAAGGTTATGAGGTAGTAGAAAATTTTGATTATGGTGGCTTATCTCCTCTTTCCTCAGGTTTGAGGACAGGAATGAGAGTTCTAGAGAGACAAAGAGGAGATAGTGAAGATGTCGTTTCTATCTTGGTCTTATTGACAAAAGGAAAAGCTAATGTTCCGCTTTACCCGGGTGGTTTTGTAAGAAGAGAATTGGATTATTTTGCAGATGTCTTAGAAGCTTCACATATCAAAAGCGTAATTATACATATCGGTCAAGAAGAAAAACATCGTATGAAAGAAATTTCTTTTAAATCTCAATCCCGATATTACAACCCTCCTTTGCTTAAGGGAAACCTATTTATCGATTAGAATTAGAAAATATCAAGTATAGACATGACCAATATAAAGATTAGACCTGATAGAAACATAATTCCATAAGCAGGTAACAAACCATATTCACTACCTATGTAGATAAGAACTAATCCTGCAGCGAATAATAGAATACTAGGTGTGATAGTCTTTTTGAAGTCAGGCCCAAAAATAGTTTTTTGATCTAAATTATCCGTTTCAAGATAAATCGTTTTTCCTTCTTGCAGATCTTTCAACTTCTTACGCAGTTTTTTCTGCTCTTCTTTAATTGATTCTATCCTCTTGTCAATGAATTCAGCCATCTCATTATTATCAGAATTCATTTTTTGGAGTTTTTCCAAACTTTTTCTGTCTTTGGTCAATCGCTGGAGTCGATCCCGTATGTAATTTTTGGCCATGCCTCTAAAATAGTCCATAGTGACCTTTTCTCCTTCCTCTCTAAGGTCGTCCTCCATCTTTGGTATGCGGATCTTTTTAATCTTTTCTTTCTCGGAATCACTATTTTTAGAGTTAGAGTCTTTCTCTTCAGTGGGATTATTCAATGATTGATTATTTGTCGTGCCCTGAATATTCAACTTATCTAGATTCATATTTTTCCTCCAATCTGATATAATCAGATGATATATTGTTCGAGTTTCTGAATTTGGGAGACCTTGACAACATCATTAGCCTCCTATGTCACCAGAACCAAGCTGATTTTCTTTAGCTATCACTGTGAAAGATTTTTTCTTTCTACTTTTGAGAGATCTTGTATTTGCCCCGATTTCTTCTAGCTATAGATTTAGTAGGGTGGTAGGTCTTTTCGCTCTTATCGGAAACTTCGAAAGAGCGTATATTTTTAATTTAATGAAGGTAATTCCATAGTATATAGATTTTAGGGTTTTCTGAGTCTCTATTACTAAACTATAAATCAATTATTAAAAATAAACATCGAAAGGTTATCCAACAGGGTCTCGAAAAGATAAGCTTTTGAATTTGATTACAACATTGATAAAGCTATTATACTAGAAGGAGACAAATAAGTTGGAAACTAATCTGAGCTTCCTTTACTATATTATTATCTAATGAGTTCTTTACTTAGTAACTACCTGCTACTTGCCCAGTTAGAGGAAATATCAAGACAAAGGAAAAGAAGGAGAAAAAATAAATATTCTCTAGAATATATCGGTGAGGTCGATGAAAATATGAAAAGGGGAAAAATATTCCTCGGAATAGGGATTGTATTGATCATCGGTGGTTTAACCTTGGCAGTCCTAGGTGGGCGTGGAGTTGTGGGTTCGATAGAAGAGCCTAGGGATGTAGCCGTGGAAGAATTGGAATTTGAAAACATCGAAGAAGAGGAAAAAATCGTGACATTAGATGAGGGATCATACGAAATCTGGCTAATGGGAGAGGACCGAGAAATAAACCTTCAAGTCTATGATGAAGATGGTGAAGATATATTTGAAGATAGCCGCATCGATCATTCCATCTCTATCGGAGGAAGGTCCTACGAAAAGATCGGAGATCTAGAGATCTCTGAGGAAGGGGATTACACTTTTGTAACGGAAGAAGAGTGTACTCTGTACGTGACCGAACCGATCTCTGGAGTATTCGGTATCTGCGGAGGTATAAGCTTCATAATTATTGGAGGCCTACTCCTGCTGGTCGGTATAGTACTCGTAGTACTTGGGATAATGAAGAAGGGAAAATCCAAAACTCAGGAGGACTATTCTTCGAAGAAAGAAGGCTCACCTCCTCCACCGCCACCAGAGGATTGAAAGGAGATTCTTAAAAATTTTGTAAAATCTGAGTAGATCTAGGCGAAATGGCTTGAAAAATACTTTGTTCTTTACAATTCAATTTACCAATCAAATATTTCTTTGACTCTGTACATTAGAAAATGTTGATCACTTAGACATCTGTTTGATTTTGAAGTAATTTAAAAATCTAAGATTTCTACTCGAGAAATGGCGTACTATTACTTCTATACCGAAAGTGAGAATTTAAGAATATATTGGAACTCCAATTTGTACGTAAATTAGCGTAGAGGAGGAGACGAACAAACCTACGGTTTGTGAGCGTGAGGAACTTGTTCCATACAGTTTTCGAATCTTTGACAAGAGATGAACGAACAACTCTTGCTTCTAAATTGCTCGTTACGCTCGCAATATTAGAAGTTGCGTGGAATCAA
>CAYXPD010000075.1:0-1831 GCA_964466995.1 uncultured Thermoplasmata archaeon
AGGATCATTTTCGTCACTTTCAGAGGCAATAAGAGCCTCTATAGAAGAATTCCTCAAAAATAAGAACGCTCCTGACCATATTTCAAAAGTAACCGTAGATCTTCCGAAACAAAAAGTTGGAGAGATCGAAAATCTCGTTGAAAAAGGCGATTCAGTTGATGTTGATGATGCGATAAGAACAGCAGTCAGAGAATACGTTAGAGAAAAGATCAAAGAATACCAGAGAGTGATGGAGCAGGAAGAGTGAAATCTTTAGAATTAATCCATATCGTATAGTATTTAACAAAAAATCCATCGGGTTTGCCGTATGATGAAAAGAAATAAAAACGAAAAAGATAAGCAATATTCTTCGGAATTGAATATCTATGTCGTAGGTGTAGGTGGGGGTGGAAACAATAGTATTGATAGATTGAGCAGGATCGGTGTCCAAGGAGCGAAAACCATAGCTGTTAATACTGACAAAGAGCATCTCCAAAATAAAAAGGCAGACGAAAAGATGCTGATAGGGAGATCTCACAATTACGGAAGAGGGGCTGGAGGTAATCCAACCGTGGGTAAAGAGTGTGCAGAATCTGCTAGTGGTGGTTTCAAACAATTGTTCTCGAACGCTGACTTGGTTTTCTTAACAACTGGTTTGGGAGGTGGAACTGGGACAGGAGCAACACCTGTCATAACGGAGATTGCAAGAAGAAGTGGAGCTATGGTGATAGATATAGTAACACTGCCCTTCTCTGTTGAAGGAAACAGAAAAGAGATGGCTTGGAGAGGGGTACAGAAGATCGAATCTTATGCCAATTCGACCATAATACTGGACAATGACAAGCTCCTAGAGGTTAGTCCAGAGTTACCATTGGATCAAGGATTTGGCCTTATGGATTCTGTTATCTCTAGCCTTGTCAAGAGCGTTACGGAGACCCTGACAAGACAATCTTTGATCAATTTGGATTTCAACGATCTTCGCTCCGTTCTTGGTGGAGGCAGCTATTCTACTTTGATGACCGGGGAAGCACACAGTAAAGAGCCCGAAAAAGTCGTTAAAGACGCTGAGGGAAATCCATTCCTCAATGCGGATTATAGAGGTGCGAAAAAAGCCCTAATACATCTTACAGGAGGATCTAACAGTCTATCTGTCCAAAAGATGAACGATATAGTGGGCGGGATGACCTCAAAGCTTGATTCTAGAGCAAACGTTATTGTCGGCGCCCGGGTAGACCACGAATGTGAAAATAAAATAAAATTGATGTCGATAGTAACAGGTTTAAGAGAACAAGATCTTAATCCTGTAGAAAATGAAAATCCGATTTCTGCCATAAATTAGATGAATTCCAAATTAATATGATGGTTTACCTCATTTAGACTTGAGTTATAGAGATTATGAAGAGAAAAGAAGTATTAGATTGTATGGAATCAAATGAAAACGAGGTTTATTTAGATATCCGGGTCTCACCCGATTCCTCTGAAACTAAGATAACTAGAGTTGATCCTTGGCGAAATCAATTGAAAATCTCGATAAAAGAAGAAGCTAAAAGAGGAGAGGCAAATAAAGCCCTCGTTAAGTTTTTCGCAGGTATTTTGAATATTTCAAGGAAAAAGATAAACATCACTAGAGGAAAAAGTTCAAAAAGTAAAAGGATGCATTTTAAAGGCGTTGATGGAAATCTATTGGCGGATAAAATCGGAAAAATAGTCGGAGGATACAGATGAGATTGAAGGAGGAGTTAGAAGGCATCATAGATATCCTTGATAAAATCAAGAAAGAGGATGAAACGATCCCCGTAATAGTTGAATGAAGAAAGGATATGAAGGCTTTGAGGGATCTAGGTATCGAGCG
>CAYXPD010000075.1:1841-5619 GCA_964466995.1 uncultured Thermoplasmata archaeon
CGTCAAATAATAAGAATAAAAAAAGGAGAAACTATCTTTAGGATTGTAGAGAAACTCAGAGAAAATCATGATAAAGTCATAATTTTGACAGATTGGGACTCCAGTGGTGCCAAACTTTGCTATAAGATAAAAAAGGCCTGTGAGTCGAACGATATCGAATATGATGTAGAGTACAGAAAACAGATGATAAAATTTTTGAAGAAAGAAATAAAAGATGTAGAAAGTATACCTACCTTCATTAAAAGAGCGAAGAGAGACTTAAGTCCCCGAAAACGTAATTTTAGGAGCAGAAAAACATAGATTATAGGAAAATATTAAATTTAATCGTGTAATATGGTGGTAGAGCGACTATGAGCCGAGTTAAAGTAATCAAAGATGTGACGGAGTTGGTTCCCATATTGAGAGCCGTCAGTACTAACGTTAAAAAAGACGTGTATACTGATTTAGCAGAAGGTTGGCAAACGGAAGAACAGATAGAGGAAAATTACGGTGAAGAGGGGAAGAAAACCCTAAAGATATTCGATAAGATGGACCTAGTTGAGACCAGGTGGCAGCATACCGGGAAGGAAACTCAAAAAGCCTATCACACTTATTATTCTGATGTTCATATCGATGCTTCAGTACCCATTGAGGAGATAAGTGATGTACTCTTTGCTGCTATGATGGATGAGGATGAATTTGAGGAAATAGAAGAACAGATATTAGAATCTGTGAAGGAAGGAGATACCTTCGCTAATGATATCAGTAAAAAGATCGGCTACAGCGGCACAACTTTAGAAGGTCTCGTAAAAAGGTCTGTTAAATTGAAATATAAGGGCCATCGTATAGAAGAACTCAAGGAGGAAAGATAAAAATGGATTTGGAAGATTTAGATGAGATTTTTTCAGAATTTTCTGAAGGTACACTAGCTTTAGTCTCTGGCATTTCAATAATAATCACAATCATTTTCTTTATCTATGCAGTCATCCCTCTTTACGAAAATCACGCCTTCATCGTCTTATTGTCATTTTTAGCTCTTGTAGTGTGTTTTAGTGCTCCTGTCTTTTTTCGATTGGCCGATATAACTATAGTTCCAGACGTATTAGGATGGTTGTTGGCAGGGGTTTCGATAGCTATCTTTGGATGGATAATTTTCCATGGTGGATACTATGTTGATGTTTTCTCTCTGCAATATATAATACCCAGTGGTCTCTTCGGTTTCGCCTCCTCTCTTCCTCTGACGAAAGGTGTTCTTCTCCCTCTTTTCGGTGAAGGAGAATTCGAGACTTTCAAAACTGATGAAGGGATGGGGGAAGATTTTGAAGATATGGAAGAGGAAACATACGAAGATCAGATCGAGCGGGACTTCGAAGAAGACACTGAAGACAAAGACGAAAAAGATATTTTTGATAAGGAAGAATATCAAGAAGAAGAGAATGAACCCTGGTGAGTGATTTGGGAGCTGTTTTAAGGTTAGGTCATCGACCCGATCGCGACAGCAGGATGACAACCCATGTTGGTCTGACCGCGAGAGCATTTGGACTAGAAAAGATGTTCATGCCGGATTTGAACCCCGATATCAAAGATTCTATTGAGGACGTTTCAAATAGATTCGGCGGTGATTTTAAAGTCAAAGAGGAAGAAGATTGGCAAGCTCTTGTAAATGAATGGGAAGGGGAAACTATCCATTTGACAATGTACGGTGAAGATCTAGAAAGTTTTTTCGAAGAAAATGAAGTCACAAATCCCTTGATAATAGTGGGCTCAAAAAAGGTTCCTAGAAAAGTCTACGAGATAGCAGACCACAATGTTGCAGTTGGTTCTCAACCCCATTCAGAAGTAGCCTCTCTAGCAGTTTTTCTTGATCGTTACAACAATAGATCCATCCCCCGATTAGAAGGAGGAAAGATGAGCATCCTTCCCTCCCAAAATGAAAAAAGGGTTGTCAATCATTCACAAATACCTAACGCTGATGAGTGTTTCAAATTCGCAAGAGATAGAGGCATGGATGATGACCTTTTAAAACACACCATGTCTGTACTTGATCGAGCCTTACATCTTCAAAATTCTCATGGAGGGGATCTAAAACTGATCATAGCCGGGGCATTGCTACATGACGTCGGAAGAACAGTGACTCATGGTGTAGACCATGGTATAGAAGGTTCACGTTTGATAAAAGAACAGGGTTGGGATGAAGAACTCGCTAAGATAGTCGAAAGACATATCGGAGGAGGTATAACTAAAAGAGAAGCTAAGGAGGAAGGACTCCCTCCTAAAAATTATGTACCACAAACTCTAGAAGAAAAGATAGTCTGTCACGCTGATAATACGGCTGGAGGAAAGGAACGATTTGTCCAGCAAATCGAAAGAACAGAAAATTTAGGATATGAAGAGAGTGCGGAGAGAATGCGGGAACTAGCAAAAGAATTCGAAGAAGATTTATAACCTAACTCTTCCTTTATATGATAAGTGATATGATTTGAGTGAAATTGATTCAAAGGATCGTGAACGATCCCTTACCTTGGAAGGAGATGAATTTGTAATCGAAAAGAAGTTATTATCACTAGGTAAGAAATACCATATCAAAGACGCTGAAAGAAGATTAGTAGGGTTTTGTCAAGAAAAATCGTTGAAGATTAAAGGAGAACTACGGGTTTTTACGGGTGAGGATGAGAACCATGAATTATTCAGGATAAAGCAGAGAAATATGTTGGATTTTACCGGGACTTTCGAAGTCATCGAAAGTGGGACAGCTAACACAATAGGGTTCTTAAAAAGAAATTGGGTCAAATCGGCAGTATTAGGAGAGTGGAGTCTGCTCGATCCTGATGAAAAAAATATTGCTAAAGCTAAAGAAGACTCACTCGTGAAAGAAGTACTGCGTTTCAAAGGGTTGAAAAGATTACCCTATAGATACAAACTACTTCAGAACGGAAAAAAGATCGGGGTTTGCAAACAAAGACTTTCTATATTGGGGAACACTTACAAATTACAGATAGAAGATAAGACAGGAGACAAATTGGATAGAAGATTACTCATTTCACTTGCATTACTATTGGATGCAGTAGAAATAAAGTTCAAAAAGATAGGAAAATAAAAGGTTTCTATAGAGTTTCTCCGCCCTGTATGTCCATCATCATGAATCCTGAATTTATTTTTGGATAGAAATCAGTAGATTTTTGAGGCATCCTCTCGCCGTTCTTGGCCACGTTTAAGACTTCTTCTGGTTTAGTAGCGTTCACTAAAAAAGCTACTGAGCCTTCACCTTTGTCTACCTTTTCCATAGAATCCTCAGCCCATCTCTCATAGGAGATATCTTCATCTATATGAAGTTCCTCAAGTCCCATGATCCCTTCAAATATCACATCTCTTAGGACTACGACGTCGAGATTCTTGTAGTCATCCGAATATTCCTCCGACATAAATTTCTCTATCTTTTCTTGGCTTTTCAATCTCAGTCCAAGAGTCCTGTTTTCATCATAAAGGACGAATGATGAAGTATCGTCATTGTTTTTTAGGAATGTTTCTTCATCTCCATCTGATAGCTCTTTTACATCAAAATATTTCTTCATCTCTTCGATATGTTCCTGTGCAACCTTTTCTTTTAGAAGTAATCTGTGACCAGGAAGTACATTTAAACCAGGGTCTTCAACAGGTACCATATAGGTCATCCTCCAGTTGAAGGCCTCATTCTCTTGGTAGTCCGGATTCTTCTCCCTCATCTCGTCTCTGTACGTGACCGCTGTCTCGTACCTATGATGACCGTCGGCGATGACTACCTGCTCGCCTTCAAGCACCT
>CAYXPD010000076.1:0-5602 GCA_964466995.1 uncultured Thermoplasmata archaeon
AAAAAAGCTATGTCAACCCCTTCAATATCTTCCATCTCCGGTATTTTTTCTGTATCACCGGGATGGTAGATCGTATTTCCCTCTACAGTTATCAGATAACCTAGACCTTCTCCTTTAGGGTGGAACGGTTCTCCTGAATCTCTCTTTCTTTTGATGTTGTAAGCATGGACTCCCTCGACATCTATTCCTTCGAATGATAAACTCTCGCCGGGACGGAGTGTAGTAAAATCATCTTCAATTTTTTCGGCACAATCTTCCGGAGCGATCACTCTCGTTTCCTCGCTCACCATTTTTTCAAAAGTTGCTGGGTCACAGTGATCGTGATGAGGATGCGTGATCAAGAGTAAATCTGCTTTAGCTGGCTCTTCATAGAATTTTTTGAGATCATTAGTTAAAGAATCAGGTCGATATGGGTCTACGTAGATATTTTTCCCATCACATTTTATCAATATAGATGAATGGGCTAACCTCCTTATCTCGGTCATAACTATCACCGTTAAATTATCTTCATCGTAGTAAATAAATTTACCTTCTAATCACTCAATAGGCTTAAACAAATAAAATCTAAACTCATCTAAAAAAAAGATGATGATATCTAGATTTTTAACTTTTCAGAGGAATCTTGAGGACTTTTAGGATCACTTATTTCATCTATTTTTTCAGTGATATGACAGTCTCTACACCAAACATATCCGGAAAAACCCACGACCTCTTCCATCTCTTTTCCACATTCTGGACATTTAGGAGAAGACATCGTGTACACAGATGAGATAATTATATTTAATGTTTTTTGATTGCCTGAATAAAGGATGATGATTGAATACCTTCCAAAAATTTTTTAAATCTGACTGACTAGTTAGTCAGTATCGATGTCAGAGGAAAAAGAAATTTCCTCCGAAACTAGAAAAAACATCATGAAAGCCACGTCCCGAGCTATCCGTAAACATGGCTATGCAGAATTAACTATGGACAATATAGCGGATGAATACGATAAATGCAAATCTAATTTACATTACCATTATGGGACCAAGGAAAACCTGATGGTTGATTTTATCAGTTATCTGCTGGAAGGTTTTGAAAAGAAAATCGTCCCGGATATAGATGATCCAGAAGAAAAATTGACTGTCCTTATCGATAGGATGCTTTTCGGTATCAATGGTGAAGAAATACCTGAAAAATTTCACGCCGTTCTTATGGAAATGAGATCTCAGGCACCTTATGATAAAAAGTACAGGGAGAAGATCACCCAGAACGACACATTCATCCATGATAAAGTGAGTGAGATCATAGAAGAGGGTATAGAAAATGGAGATTTCAGAGAAGTTGATCCAGACGAGATAGCTACCTTGATTCTTTCTACTATCGACGGCGGAAGAGTCCGACAGATATCTACAGACAGGGATGTAGCTGAGAAGGCTAGAGAATCTTTGAAGCATCTGGTCGAAAGTTTACTTTTGAAGGAGTGCTAGAGATGAAGAGATCGATAGAAGAAAGGAGAGAAGAGATCCTTGAAGGTCCCATCGTAAAAACACTCCTCATTCTAGCTTGGCCTATAGTCATCGGAAGCATGCTACAGACTGGTTATAATATAGCAGATACATTCTGGCTCGGGAGAGTTAGTGAAGAAGCTCTTGCGGCTCCGAGTGTCGCGTTCCCCCTTGTGATGGTCCTTCTCGCCTTAGGTATGGGCCTCGCTACGGCGGGAATCTCCCTCGTATCTCAACATACTGGTAAGGGCGGCAGTGAAAAAGCCAATGAGTCCGCTGGGCAGGTTTTTGGACTATTGCTGATCATAAGTGTGATCATGGGGGCCATAGGTTTCTTCTCCGCTGGTTGGCTTCTAAGGAATATAATCGGCGTTCCCGAAGATGTTTATCCTCTAGCATTAAGCTATACCAGGATCATCTTTATCGGTGCTCCTATAACCTATGCTTTCACCTCATTTAGATTTATATTGAGAGGTATAGGAGACATGAAAACGTCGATGTATTTGAGAGCTATCGGCGTGGTTTTGAATATTATCCTAGACCCCTTTTTGATTCTAGGTATCGGTCCCTTTCCTCAAATGGGTGTAGCTGGAGCAGCGGTAGCCACCGTTACCACAAGAGGTGTAGCCTCTGCTGTCGGAGTATATCTGCTTTTCAGTGGGAAATTGGGAATAAAATTGAAACTAAAACATCTCAAACTAAAGATGAAATGGGTCAAAAAGATATTCGACATCGGTCTTCCAGCCTCCGCCGCTAGAGCCGGTAGTTCTCTTGGCTTCGTTGGTCTTATAGCCATCGTATCAGTTTTTGGGACCATACCCTTGAGCGCTTATAGTATAGGCAGAAGAGTTATCCAGCTGGTAAACTTGGGTATCTGGGGTTTTGCAAGTGCGACCATGACGATGGTCGGACAAAATATCGGTGCGGGAAATACGAAGAGAGCAGAGACGATAGTCAAAAAGACCATCATGGTATCTGCTTTTCTAATGGTAACTATTTCAATAGCTATATTTGCTTTCAGAACAGGTCTTGTCAGTGTTTTCGCGGACGAAGCTGCCCTCGAAAATTACACCGAAGTGATTGATGAATCCGCTCGTTTCGTGTCGATATTCGTTTTCGCTATACCGTTTTTCGGCATATTTAGGATATTCGATTCAACATATAGAGGTACAGGACACACTAAACCGGCGATGGTTCTCTCCTTGACAAGAATATTGGGATTGAGGATAGGCCTTTCTTATTTACTTGCATTCTCTTCTGTACCTCTAGGTTTTACCACTCTTCATATAGGTGCAGATCTTGGAATTTTGGGCGTTTGGATAGGTATGTCACTGAGTAATATTCTCATAGCATTTTTCTCCTATGGCTACTTCCGGACTGGCAAGTGGAAAGAGAAAACAATCGATGAAGACGAAAAAACAGATATATAGAAAGATAAAAAGGGTTTTATTTCCCAGAGACGGTCACGTCATTGAATCTTGCTGAAGGAAGGTCCATCTTTATCTCTCTACTGCCTATCGATGCGTAAGATTTCTTGTAATCATCCGCAAGTTCTATAGATTCAAGCGTCTCAGGTAAGTTACCTGATATCATCGCGCCTTCCACTTTGCCTTTTATCTCTCCATCTTCGACCAACCAGGCGGGAGTTCCTACAACACTGAAGTCCCCACTAGCCGGATTGAGAGTGTGAGCGCCCATCACTCCGTCCACAAGGATACCTTTGTCAGGGAGTAAATTCTTTTTATTTTCACCTTCACCACGCAGGACTATGTTTCTATCAGAGATCTCTGGTGGATTTTTGAATCCTCCTCTCAGACCGTTTCCTGTACTTTCGGTATCGCTCTTTACAGCTTCCTTTAAATCATAGATGAAATGTTTGAGAGTTCCGTCTTCGATTATAGGTATCTCTCTGCTCGGTACACCTTCATCGTCGAAGGGACCACTTCCGACACCCCAATCCATAGTGGGGTCATCCTTCATGAGAAGTTCTTTTGAAGCCACTTTTTCTCCTTTCCTTCCTTCGTAGACTGATTTTCCCTTCCTGATGTTTTCACCGTTTATGGCAGGTATTATCCCGAACCACATCAGCATACCGAACGCATCAGGATTCATCACAACTGGAATCTCACCTTTAGGGAGTTCCGAAGCTTCTCTCAACGAATCGACTTTTTCCGCTGCAGTTTTTCCGATATCGGTAAAATCGAGGTCCATCTTTCTAGAGAATCTAGATTCACTAGCATTTATCGAGGTTTCATCTCCTGGGATGGTCGCCAAAACACCGGTTGATACTGCGGTACTCTTTTGTTTCAAGAACAAGTCATTAGTGTTACCTAGGACTTTATAACCAATGCCTATTGACAAACTTCCCCTTGTTGGTATGATATCCTCTTTCAGCTCTTTAGCTCCGTTTATAACCTGCTGGGTGAATTCTGCTCCCTCGCCTTCCGAAGATCGTTCTTCGATGTCTTTGTCGTAGATATCTGGGTCGGGTGTATCTTTCTCTTCGGGCAGCTCTAGGTCAAGCTCCTGAGAGATCGTAGAGAGTTCTTCAGCTCTTCGAACACCTTTTTCCTCTTTACCAGGAGTACAATATCCAAATCCGACTTTTCCTTCTTTGATAATTCTGATACCCAATCCAAGATCCTCGTACTCTGAACTCTCAGCCAACTCTCCTTTCTCGATGGAATAGCTGATATTTCTTTCTTTTATACCGAAAACATCCCCTTCCAATTTTTTCTTATCAAGCAACTCTAGCGCTTCCTTAACGCTTTCGACTAATTTCCCGTTCATTCTCTACCACCTACCGTTACTTCAGATATCAAAACGTTTGCTCCACCGTCGGTGACCGCGGCGGTTTGTCCTTTACCACAGTGACCTATTCCCGTGTCTAATTCTTTTGTAATCCCGGTTATATTTTGAAGTGTCTGAAGTGTAAAGCCGTTGAAACTAACGTCTCTAAGCGGCTTGACAATCTCCCCGTCTTCTATGAGGTAAGCTTCTTGTGCGTTGAACTGGAAGGTACCTTCACCCGTATTAACCTGTCCTCCACCTGAAGATTTTGCATAAACACCCTTGTCCACTTCTTCAACTAATTCATCGAATTCCATATCGCCGGGTTCCATGATAGTATTGCTCATCCTCACCAGCGGTTTCACTCTAAAGTCCTCTGCTCTAGCTCCTCCATTGGGTTCCATATCCAGTTTCCAGGCGTTCTCCCTGTCTAGTATAAAATCGTTGAGAGTGCCGTCTTTCACCAGGGTTCTATTTCTTGCTTTAGTACCTTCATCGTCGAAGGGGAATGAACCATAGCCGTCCATAGTAGGATCGTCTCGTATGGTTACTATATCCGAGGCGACTTTCTCGCCTATCTTTCCTTCGAGGCAACTGTTCCCTGTAGATACTAGATCACTTTCTGCTGCATGCCCGAAAGCTTCGTGGGAGAATACCCCTGTGAGATGGGGATCCATAATCAGCGACATCTTACCGCTGGGTGGTGTATCAGCTTCTAGCAAAGTTTCCAATCTCTCTAAAACAACGTCTTTTTTTTCGTAGGCTCTCTCAGTCAATTCATATCCGCCCGTCCCGCCGATTCCTTCGCTGGCTCTCTGTATGGTATCGCTCTTACCAGTGATTATCAGATAAGTTACGATCCTTGGGATCTTCATCTTAACGTGTGTTCCGTCGCTTGTTGCTATTTCTTTATTGACCAAGCGGTCGATATATCTCAATTCGGTAGATCTGACAAATTTTTTATCTAGGTGTTTCTCTAAATCTTTAAGAAAAGAAACTTTTTCCTCGGTAGATATGTCTAAAAAGTCTTCTTCCATCGGCATGTTGATAGCTTTCTCGTGTGTTTCAACCTTAGCCATCCCGGTCTTTTCTTCTTTGTACTCGTTGCTTTTTTTCGCCATGTTGATGGCTCTATCGGCAGCTTTCTTTAACTCGGAAAGATCAGATGTTCCTACATTCCCCCATCCGTCATCGTACAGAACTCTTACCATCGCTCCTTCTTCACTTCCGCTGGTTATCTTTTCCATCTCTCCGTCCTTCAATGTTAGATTGGTGGTATCCCATCTTTCCTTTCGTATGTCGCAGTATGTAGCACCTTCATCCTT